>CAYMSC010000048.1:0-21337 GCA_964392805.1 uncultured Saprospiraceae bacterium | reverse complement strand
ATTGATATTCATTAGTTTAACAATATTTCAAGCGACTTTTACTTGTCGCACCGTTGGATGCATTGTTCGCTGCTGGCTTTTTTTTACCAATTACTATTTTTCTCTTTCCATTCATCTAATCTTGATAATGCTTCAAATTCACTTATCAGCCCTGTTTCTACTTGAAGGTTCAATCCACTTGTTGCTTCAACTCTATTTTTTGTCTTTCTTATTCTCTTATCAATAATTGAAATTAATTCTATATTAGGAACTTCATCCCTTTCTATACAATAATCTTTTAAACATTCAATACTATCAAGAAACTCATTTTTACTTTTACTACTAATTGATTTTGAGCATAATTCCATAAACTCTGGAATTTCGAAGTAATTTGACAAACTTTCTAAAATCTGAATTGAGTAGCCTCTTCGTTTTCCTGCAAAAGCATCTCTATTAATTTTTATCTCATAAATCTTTTTTGAAAACTTGACTAAGGAATCGGCTATTTGTCCTTCATTACTTTTTATATCTCTTTTGAAAAAATAGTTTTTCTCATCATTGCTTCTTCTCCATAATTTATGTGGTAGATAGGAAATTAAACTTAGCAATTCTTTTTCTAAAATCTGTTTTAAATTCTTTTTGCTTGAAGCTATCTTTTCCGTTATTTCTAAAATTGGCATTAAAGAATCATTAGTGAAATTGTCGGTTTCAATTTCGTATCTTAATTTATAGACTAATTGAACAGCTTCACTTCTATTTTGATTTTCGACATCTTTTTTTTCATATAAATTAATTATTTTTTTGCAAAGTTCTTTGATGCTCATTTTTTTATTTTTGCTTGCAGCGAACTTCTGGCTACACGCCATATGGCGTGTAGCTAGGTTACTGACGAATAGATTATTTAGCATTTGAAAAAAACACAAAATATTGATTATCAATGCTAAATAAAATCTAATAATCAAAAATAGGTAAAAAAATTAAGAAAAAAAATATACATGCCACCGAAAATGTAAAATACTTACTTTCCTTCCTATTTCTTAATTTTAAGGCTATCAATAGGGCTTTTGAGTTGCTTCAATGTTTGAGCAGAAAGATGTAAATAAATTTGAGTTGTTTCAGGGGAAGCATGCCCCAAAGCATCTTGAACAGCTTTTAAATTATGACCATCTTCTACACAATGAGTAGCATAGCTATGCCTTAAAGTATGAACCGTTGCATAAGGGTTAACTTTCGATTTAATAACTGCTTTTTTCAAAATATTTTGTACGCTTCTTTTACTGTATCGACCACCATACTGTCCTTCAAACAACCAATGATTTGGTTTGTATTGCTTTTTATAAGCTTCTAAAAAAGGAAGAACTGTTTCTGCTAATGCCACATATCTATCTTTTTTGCCTTTTCCAGCTTTAATATGAATATGCCTTCTACTGACATTTATATCTCGGCATAGTAAATTAACAACCTCACCTAGTCTTAAGCCCGAAGAATAAATGAGCAATAATAGGAGTTTATGCTTTTGATTATCAATACAATTTAGGAGTTTAATTATTTCTTCTTTTGATAGTACATTAGGCAATTGTTTCGGTTTCTTAGGTCTTTGAATATCAAACCATGCTTTATCTCTTTTTAGTACCTTCTCCCAGTAAGCCTTTACGGCATTAATGATTTGGTTTTGTGTCGATTCTGCAATCTTTTTAAATTTAATTTGATGCAATAAATATTTTTCAACTTGTTCTTTACTAATTTTTTCAGGCATCAATTCTTTATAAAAGAAGAATAATCCTGCTAAGTGGTGTTTATAGGTTTTCTGGGTGCTATAGCTTAAACGTTCTAGTATTAACCTTTCAACCATATTTTGAATGGCAACTTGTTGTTGTTCAGTTAATTGTTCAAAAAATGATTTTTTGACGGCTTTTAAAGCAAAAGATTTACTTTTTGGAAGTATATAATTATCAGGAATATTTGCACTTATTTTAAACTGAAAAGACAAGTGTTTCATACTTATATGCTTTTTCATTATCCTATAGCTATCCTTTACATTTGGTACCTGCCAATATTTTCCATCTGTAATCCACTTTCGCCCAGGTATATTTTTAACAATTTCAATCCATCCTTTTTTATCATAAGGTATCCAAACCTGTAACCAAGCTTTATTGGCTTTTCGAATAATCACTTTTTGACCAATAAAAACTTTGAAAACTCGTCCTCCTTGTTGGATTTCCTTAAAGGATAAATCAGTTGGTAAGGCTAATTCTGGAATCATTTCTTCGAAATTTGACTGCTTAATATTTTTCTTATCATTAGCCAATTGTGCCATATCTTCTGAGAAATGAATGGTCTTTGAAATTTGTAAAGTAGCCCCAAAGAATACTTTTAATTGATTCAAAATTGCCTCCGTTTTAGGGACACTCCAATATAATTCTTGTTTGTTCCAAGCTCGATTGGGCAGGGACTTAATTTTAGCAATCCAATCTTTTCGTTGCCAAGGTACAAATACTTTAACCCTTAAATGATGTTCTGGTTCGACTCGTACAAATAGTTCTTGTTTATTCATAATTTTATTTTGGAGCAAATAAAAGACATCTTTTTGAGATTATCCGTTATTAAACGTTTACTTACGTTTGTAGCCGTTTGTAGCCGTTTGTAAACGTTTGTAGCCGTTTACAAACGGCTATGCTGTGATTTTCAATACATCATAAGGCATTTAGGTAAGTGGTAAAATAACTTACTCAACTAGATAGGATTCAACGCTGATTTTCTTTTTGAAAATACGCTGATTGAACGGTTTCTGTATTAGACTTGCTCTAGGTCGGGTGCCGTTTTTTGTAGATTGTTGTAGTACATGACCTAAAAGAAAAATCCGTGTAAATCCGTTCAATCCATTCAATCCGCGGTCCAATCCTATCATAAGTTGTTAATCCTCTAAAATCATATCTCTCCGTATCAAAAATAAGACGACCTACCGCCTTTATTTATAATTTTCAACCGTCACTACTTATCTTTTTGAAACCATACACTTTTCTAAAAGGCCGTCTTGGCAGCTAAAAACTGGGGTTTGGGGTGAGCAATTCTTAATTTTTTGATAAAAAATTAAGAATTGCTCACCCCAAAAGCCTCTTTTCTCGCACGAAGCGTAGCGGAGTGCGTGATTTAGTAAAAAGTGTATGGTTTCAAAACTTATCTTTACATCTTTACAAAAAAACGGTTAATGATGAAATCGCTTGCAAAAAATAGGTTTATTACCTTTGTCATTCCAGATGTCACTGCTTTTCAGTCAGGGGGCAATATTTATAATAAAAATTTGATAGATGGGTTGAAAAAAAATGGTCAATCTATTGAGGTATTAGCTTGGGAAGCTTTTTCTAAAGTAACAACACCACTTGAAGGGTACTATTTTTTTGACACCTTATACTTTAGGCAGTTAAAAAAGTTTTTACCACAAAAAACAATCAAGGCATCTTGTTATTTAATCGTCCATCATTTAGAAAGTCTCTATCCACCAAAAAATTGGACGGCGGATGCTTATTTTAAACAAAAAGAATATCCTATTTTAAAATTATTTGATGGCTTTCTAACCAGCAGTCAATTTACCGCAGCCTATTTGACAAAACATCATTTAAGCGCTCCTAAAATAATTATTCCACCTGCTATCAATTTTCAATCAAAAAAAACTAAGGAAACTACTATTTCTACAATTCAAGTGGTGATGGTGGCTAATTTGGTGGAACGGAAAGGCGTTTTGCCTTTTTTGCAACTATTGGCAACTACTCCTTTTTTACAACAAGCGCAAAATTTACAAATCCATTTGATAGGGACTAGCGAAATAGAACCCACTTATGCGCAAGCTTGTTTACAATTAATCGAAAAAAATCCTTCTTTAAAAAAAATAATTTATTATCAGGGGCAACTATCTCCCGCTCAAGTACACTCTTTCTATCAAAAAGCTAATTTATTTATTTCTACCGCATTCATGGAAACCTACGGCATGGCATTACAAGAAGCCCGAGCTTTTCAATTGCCAATAGTCGCTTTGAAAGGTGGAAATGTGGAAAACCATGTGGAAAACGGGCAGACAGGTTGGTTATTTGATAAAATGGAGGACTTGGTGCAACAATTAGCGAATTTGGTCAAACAACCGAATGATTTATTGACCATTCAACAAAATATTTTACATCAAACGACTACTGATTTTTATGATTGGACCGCAGCAGCCAAAGATTTTATACGTCAGTTAGCTTACGAATGTCTTAGTAGTAAGATAAAAATAAATGCAGATTCTTTAAAGTCGAACGATTAGCTAAAACACTTAAAATGAATCGTTTATTTAACTAATCGTCCGACGAGAATCTCCATTTATTTTTATCGCGTTCCTTAACCAAGATTAATAATAACAACAAAAGATAAGCTCTAGGCGTTTTTTAGGAAAACTATTGCTATTTTTCGGCTTTATTTTTTTTAAGGCTTACAAGTTTCTCAATTTATAAATTTTACTCAATATGCTAAGATATTTTTTCTTTTCTTTTTCCTTCCTTCTTCTGGTCGGCGGTTGTACGTATGTCCAAAAAATAAAAGATGGAACGACCGCTTTTGAGCGTAAGCAATACAAAAGAGCGATTCCAATGCTTAAGTCTGAGTCTAAACGAGCAAAAAGTAGAGTGGACCAAGGCAAATTAGCCTTTTTGGTAGGCGAAAGTTATAAGCTAACCAATCAGTCGGACGAAGCGATTGAATGGTATTTGACAGCTTATGATTATTCTTATGGAACGGATGCTTTGGAAGAATACGCCTATGCTTTGAAGCGTACCCAACAATATGAAGAGGCTATCCAAGCCTTTAAGGATTTGGGAAATGAGATTGGAAGTCCCTACGAATATAAGCGAGAAATTCGGAATTGTGAGATAGCCCTGAAATGGTTGACCGAAGGAGCTTATGAGGAATATAATGTGGGAAAGGTCCGATTTAATAATAGAGCAGCCGATTTTTCTCCAACTATTTATTTAGGAAATGCGTTGGTATTTAGTTCAGACAGAGATGCGAGTATGGGAGAAGAAGAGTACAACTGGACGGGAAAAGATTTTATGGATTTATTTATCGTTGATTTAAATACAAACGATGTCACTCCATTTGAATCTCCGATTAATACCAATCACAACGAAGGCTCGGCTACTTTCACCAGAGATTTTAGCGAAATGTATTTTATCCGTTGTTTTGGCAATGAAGATAATCAAGCATTTTGTAAAATTATGATGAGTAAAAAAGATGGGAATAGTTGGTCTGTTCCACAGGTCGTAAAATTCACAGAACCTGAGGTAAACTATAAAAGTCCTGCTATTTCAGAAGATGGCAATACCTTATATTTTGCCGCTAATCATCCTGAAGGTTGGGGTGGCTATGATATTTACGAAAGTAAAAGAACTCCTGCTGGATGGGATATTCCTAAATTATTGCCAAGAAATATCAACACCATTGGCAATGAAGTCTTTCCAACTATAGAAGCAGATACTTTATATTTTTCTTCTGATTTTCATGCAGGAATGGGTGGCTTAGATATTTTTAGAGTCTTCAAAAGAAACGATGAATGGTCTTCGCCTTTTAATTTAAAAGCACCGATTAATTCCGGATCAGATGATTTTAATTATTTGGTGGATTATAGAGCGCCGATTATCAATCCAAAAGTGATTCACAAAGGATATTTTACCTCTTCTAGAGATGATGGAAATGGATTGGATGATATTTATTCTTTTGAAAGATTGGTGCCGCCGCCTCCCCCACCGCCGCCTCCAAAAGATACGACTAAGGAAGAACCACCATTGGTTTACTCGATGCTTTTAAATGGTTTTGTTTTGGAAAAAATCTATGAAGACCCAACGAATCCAAATAGTAGAGTGCTTGGTCGAAAACCTTTAGAGGGTGCGTCTGTGCAAATCTTGGTTAATGGTAAAAGTGAAACGGTTAAAGTAGGAGAAAATGGGTTATTTGAAGTTGAATTAGCAGAAGATGCCGACTACACCTTTTTTGCTTCTAACGAAGGATATCTAACGAATGATGAACGATTTTCGACCAAAGGCATTGCCAAAGACCCTAATGAACCGAGTCGAGAATTTGAAGTAGAAGTAGTCTTAGATAAAATTTTCAAAAACAGAGAAATTGTTTTAGATAATATTTATTATGAATTTGATAAAGCTTTCATTAGGAATGACGCAAAACCTTCCTTGAATGAATTAGCAGATTTATTAAATCAAAATCCAACAATTAAAATTGAGTTAGCGTCACATACCGATTGTAGAGGGCCCGCAAATTACAATCAAGATTTATCTGCTCGTCGGGCACAATCTGCGGTGGAGTATTTAGTTAGTGCAGGGATTGAAAGTGGTCGTTTAAGTTCCAGAGGTTACGGTAAATCTTCCCCTGCGGTGGATTGTATTTGCTCTCGTTGTTCGGAAGAAGAACATCAGTCGAATCGACGAACTACGTTTAAAATAGTTGATTAATTAAGTTGTAAGTGGTGAGTTGAGACAGCCTCAACTTATCACTTACAACTAATCACTAATAAAGAAGCATTTTTTTGGTTTTCGTACCAAAGTCAGTTTCTAAGCGATAATACAACACCCCTTTTTGTTGCAAGTCACTAATAATCAATTCATTGATACCTTTGTCAAAATTTTGCTGAATGGTTTTTAATGTTCGTCCAGTGATGTCTAAGATAGTCAACTTGCCTGGGCTTTGCGCAGGAAGTGAAAAACGAATAGTCGTTGCTTCTTTAAATGGATTTGGTTGATTTTGCATCAAAGCATAATCATATTTTGCATCTAAAACCGTAAGACCTACCTGATAAGTCGTTCCTTGTCCATCATAAGCTAAAGCAGGCGTGAATAGTGAATTAATGGTAAATAACTCCCTAACGGCTGTTCGACTATTCGTTTTCACTTTTAATTTAAAGGTTAAAAATTCATGCGGACCTGCTGGTGCATCCCAACTCATGGTTAGCGCACCTTTTTCCAAGAAACGAGTACCAAAATTTGCTTCAGTCACTTGATTCGTTCGAGGAATTTCTATTATGTTTACTAAACTAGGGTCAAAATTAAGGGTAAACTGCAATGCTTGAATCTCAGCATTAGATAAAGAAAAAGTAAGTATTGCTTCTTGATTTGGCAAAATTGTCTCTTCGATAATTTCTACATCTATTCGTTCTAAACTTCGGGAACGAGCCATACCATTACCTGTTGCACTACCATTCAAATCACCTACTTTTATGGCGACGAAATCAATCCTCATCTCATTAAGCAATTCAGGAATAACCGCATATTCTGGCATTTCATCAGCAAAGGGATTCAGTGGATTCGTAAATTCATGGTCTGCTTTAATAAAACGCCAAGATGTATTATTCTTAAAACCGCTATCCATCTGAAGAATCGTTCTTCGCAATGCAACAATATCTGCCGTAGTAATAGAATTATTATGGTTAATATCAGCGGCAATCAATTTATAGGGTGTATCCAACTCCTCAAATCCAAGAATATGTTTTCTCAATAATACAATATCAAAAGTTGTTACACCATTAAGAATAGCTCCTTCTTTAGCAGGATCAATCAATAAATTAGCACTACGTTGAAATTCAAAAGCATAAGTACCTGCCTCCCCTGTCCTATCACTATCTAACATCTCTGCCAAATGATTTTCGGCAGTTACGGCTACCCCTTCTACCGCCTCACCATCTTCTAGGAATATTCTGCCTGCAACAGTTGTCATAACAGAAGGAATTCCAATTGAAGAAGTATCATTTAACAAAGCGTCACAAACATCCGCCCCTTTAATCACAAAACTAACTGGACAGAAATTTTGGTTACCAAAAGGGTCGGTCACCCAAACTTGAGCAGTTTTAACCCCTAAATCGCCACAAACAAAAAATCTAACCCTGTCGCTAGTATCTTGAGAAAAAGAAAAAATATACTCAAGTCCTTCACAATCTTCACAATTATCTATAATTTCTTGGTGAAAATCATTTGCCCAAACTTCAACAACACCTGATGTATTTAAGTTAAGAGTAATCCCCGGTAAGCACAATAATTCGGGTGCTTCACAATCTATTAGGTTATAAATTCTATTACAAGAAGACTCATTTCCACAAGCATCCGTTGCAAAAAAAGTAACTAAAAGTTGTCCAAGCCCAAAAGATGGGGTAATAAATCCAGATTGTGCTTGCAAAACAGTTCCTGTCTCGACTAGTGCTTGGCATTGGTCGTTTGGTGTAAATATCCATTCCGCTCGTACGGCTACGTCATTACTACAATCAGAAACCGTCACTCCTGCTACTTCAAAGGATTTGGTACAAACACCACCATCTAAACAAATGTCAACAGACGTTTCCTGACAATCAATAATAGGTGTTTCAATATCCTGAATAGTAATTATTTGTAGTTGCTCAATCGTATTACTTTCATCACAAATATTTGTAACCGTCCAAGTTCGTTGAACGGTTCTACAAGAAAGGTCTGCACCGACGGCTATATCGGAAAATAAAACTTCAATAATTTCGCAATCTGCCCCTGTGATAATAGGTTCCCCTGTTCTAGTAGCAGGTAATTCGTCTAGGCTAGTAACGCAGGTAGTAATAGTAAAATCTTCGGGAAAAGTAATGGCAAGAGGAGTATCATCAACAAAAGCTACTAATTGCTCGCAGGTAGCCACAAGATTACCCGTACTATTCAGCACTTGCCAATCAAATATTACCGCACCAATACCACATTCATTTCTAAAATCTTGCTTAAACACCGCATTTGTGGTGATTACGTCATTAAAGCAATCGCTCTCTTCTAGTATAGTAGGAGGAGTAAGTAAGGTAGTTCTTATGTCTTCTAAGGATAAATCTGTTCCACAAGAAATGGTAAAATTATCTGCACAAGTTATCATCGTTGATGCCGTATTATTTTCGATGATTACTCCTACCGTACAATTGGCTGTATTTCCGCTACAATCCGTAATTTCTAAAAGAACCTGCACAGGTTCATCAGATAGCGCATCCTCACAACTAAAAGTAACAAAATTCAAAAATTCGGCTGATGTATCGGCTAACCTGCGGACTTTAATACGCTCCAAACAACAATCATCATAACTGCCGTCATCAAAAGATTGGGCAAAGATGATTCCATTACCTTCGCTATCCAAAGTCATCCTCGTTAAAGATCTACAAACGGGGGTCGGTGGCACGTTATCCCTAACTTCAATAATACAAGCGTCGTCTAAATTATTACTAACATTCCCACAATCATCAGTCGCTTGATAATAAATTTCATAAGTGCCATACTCAACCTCCAAATCAAAACCGCCGTTAGCTCCTTCCACTTGTTCAATAGCTTGTCTATTTCCCATACTATCAATAGCATTGACTTTAGTAACTATTTGGATAGCCGCTAAAGAAGCACAATTATCCGAAATATCCGCAGGGGGAATAGTTACAATAGCTTTGCAAGAAAAGGGGGTTGGATTAGGTATAGCGACAACGGCGATATTGCCGCTGACGCAGGTAATAATGGGTGGTGTTTGGTCCACAATTTCGATTAACTGCGTGTAGTTACGTGTTTCTTCTGTGCATGTGTTCTGGATTGTCCAGGATCGTGAAATAGTGCGAGTTCCCTCGCATATCGTATTTGTGTTAGTGTCTATAAAATCATAAGTAATATTGCATCGTAAATTTCCTAATGGCTGATTGTCTAACATTGGCTGTCCCGTACAAGCTAAATTAGTAAGGTCGCATTGATCACAAGATAAAGCAGTTGCTCCGACCAAAGAAGGAGGAAAAGTAATATCTGAGAGGCTTATCGTCTTTAGGCTAATCGGTTGAACACAGGTTGTACAATTCCCTGAATTATCACAAGCGGTCCAAGTTCTATTAAATCTAGCAATCACTCCTTCCGCTATTGTCTCCTCTCCACAATCAAAAAAAGTGGTATCTGTATCAACATAAGTCAAAGAAAGAGATTGACAAACTACCGCACAACCATCTGATGTGCTAGGAATTGGTGCGTTTCCACCTTCGCTTGTAGGTGCAGGGTTTTGTGTACATAATAACGTTACGGGAGTACAAGATAAATTAGGGGCATTTTTATCTTCCACCACCACTCTTGACCAACAACTATTGCCAGAATACCAATGCTTTACTTTTACCAAAAGTGTTCGTCCTGTATATTCACAAGTGATAATCGGACTAGTCGGAATTTCAACACCATCTTCATCCATCACAACTACTTTATAAGCAGAAGGGCCATTGGGGCTACAAACATCAGAATTATCGGGGTCTCTCAAAATCATCCGATAAGTAACCTCCGCCTCGCAATTCTGATTCAATGAAATTTGAATTTCATCATCACAGGACATCGTACATTGACCATAAGTAGCCGATGTAAAACAAAATAGTAAGCACAAAAAACTTAGCAGTTGTTTGTAGCCAATGTATTTGGTCATAAAATTATTAAGGAGCATACGTATCATAAATTTGCAAAAAGTGTTTAGCCCATTTTTGTAAGCATACAAAGCGGGTAAATAGTTATTTTGAAAATCAATGTGAGTATGCAGTGATAGTCCTGAAAAGCCAAACTAAGCTCAGGTTATCTAAGCACTTATTTAAGGTAGAGTATTCGTTGTTATAGATTTGTAGTGAAAGAAGCCTTATGAAATATATGCTTGGCACAATGGCTTTTATTCCTTCTTATGGAACTTTGAAAAAATAAATTTACCAATTTTGAAATATGAGCTTTTCAAAAGCGAACCGTTTACGGATGGGTAAGCTTTTGTATGGGTTGAAAACCTATAGAAAAAAGATTCAATTCAAAATTCTTCTGGCAATTTATTTTTTCAATAATACTATTATGGTATTTTAAAAGAAGAAATAATCACCTTTTATGACTAACCAAAATATAGGGAAATTTTAGTGTATAAAGGGGGAAATATCAAAATGAAACATAAATTATGTTGCAACATAAATAAATAAAATGAATTTGTCAAATAAAAATATGTAAGTAATTAAGTGTATTTTTTTACTACTTTATAAAGCATTATTGGTCTATATTTTAAATGTTATACTTATTTTTTATGGGTAAATAAATATTCTCTTTTCTTGTCAATAGTCATAAAAAAAGGGAGTCCTCTTTTCCGGAAGGAAGAGAGGACGTCCCTAAAACTGTTTTTTCTGTAAACCTATAGTACAGTCTAAATAAACAGTCAAATAGGTTTACAAAATATATAACTGCTGTTTGCTATAAGATGGTTGCAATGGAAATTATTCCAAAACAATCATTTTCTTAGTAGCTACTTGGTCAGCAGATTCTAATTGATAGTAAAGTACACCAGTAGTGTTCAATTCTTTAGAGTTGATTTCGAATTGGTGTGCACCTTTTGCGAAATCTCCACTTCTAGAAATTAAAACCTTACCTTGTACGTCCATTACCGTTAATGTCGCATTACCAGCTGCAGGCAAGTTGAAACGGATAAGTGTCTCGCCAGTGAATGGATTTGGCGTGTTTTGAGACAAGCCAAAATCAGCACTTACTGCAGTTGTATTGAAGTTTAAGTTAACATTTAATACTTCGCCAGTATTCGTGTAAGCCTCCGCAGCAGTGTGCTTAGAGTTAACACTTAACAAGTCACTTAACTGAGCAGTAGTAGTAGCTTTGAAAGTAACTGCAAATAAGTTATTATCCGTAGCAATACCGTCGAAAGAAGTCATTAAAACACCTCTTTGTGCTAAGTTAGTATTGAAGTTTTCTGACTTAGCAACACCTTCTACTAATTCAACCATTTCAAGGCCATTGAAGTCTAAAGTGAATTGGTATCCGGCAGTATTTGCCATATCAGCAGCAAACTCAACAGTTACTGTTTCACCAGCTTGAACGAATCTATCAGTAGTATTGATAGTCATAGTACCAGCAGAACGAGATTCAGCACCAACTAAAGAGTTAGGCGTAGCAGTACCGTTTAAGTCACCAATTTTAACTGCAACGAAATCAATATCCATGTTACCTGCTAAGTTGTTGATGTTATAAACTTCAGAGAAATCTTCAGATAAAGGATCAGCAGAAGTAAATTGGTAATTAGCATCTACGAATCTCCAAGAATCATTATCTTCAAAAGTAGGAACTACTTGTAAAATAACTTTTCTTAATTCAACCATATCGAAAGTAGTAATAGAACCAGACTTATTAATATCCGCAGCAATTAAGTTGTAAGGATTGTCAATAACTTCTGTACCTAGAACGTGCTTACGTAATAATACTAAGTCAAAAGTAGAAACACCATTTAATGGGTTCATATCTTTCTCAGGAGTAATTGTATAATCACCACCAACACTTAATTCAAAACCGAAGTTACCCGCAGCACCAGTTACAGATGGATTAGAGTTACCATTTACAGATACCGATACTTCTTCTATTAATTCACCATTAGGATTAGCAACTCTACCAGCTACTGCAGCCATACCAGTTGCACCACCACCAGCACATCCGCCTTGGTTATCTTGAACCATTACGAAAGTTCGGCAGAAATCTTGGTTACCAGCGTGGTCAGTTACCCATAATTCTACTTGTTGAGTACCTAAAGTTTCACAAGTGAAAGTTCTACTGACGTCATTAACATCAGGCGAGAAAGAAACTGATACACTACCGTTAGCACAACCGTCACAGTTATCAAAACTACCTAAATCAAGGTCAGAAGCCCAAATTACAACTTGACCAGTAGAAGGCATATTTTCAATTCTGATTCCGTCTCTACAGTATGGAGTAGGTAATTTACAATCTACGATTGTATAAACGACATCTCTCTTAGTTGTGTTATTACAACCATCATCAGCAATGAAAGTTACCGTTAAAACACCAGGATAGAAAGAAGGCGTTACGAATCCTCTTGAAGCATCAGCTACGGCACCAGAAGTAGAAGAACCACAGTACCAATCGTCAGCAACATAAATCCATTCCGCTCTTACTCTTACGTCAGGCGTACAGTCAGTAACAGAAGGAATACCAACATTTACGCTTGTTTGGCAATCATCAGTACCATCAATACAAACTTTTTCATCAGAAGGAACAGATAACTCAGGAGCTACTTGGTCCAATACATTAATAAACTGTACAAAAGAGAAGAAAGCGGCATCAGAAGGATGAAGTGGGTCAAATGCACACCAATCAACAACTTCCCAAGTTCTAGCAATCTTGAAACAAGCATTATCAGAAACTCTTAAAATCTGGTCTTCGTAGCTTACTGCAACTAATTCACAATCGTCACCAGTAAAAATTGGCTGCCCTGTAACAGATGGGTCTAAAGCACCACCAAATCCGCTGCCGTCAGTAGCGGTACAAACTGCGTTAAAATCATTAGGGAAAATAACATCAAGAGGAGAACAGTCTTCAATAGTAATTACTTGCTCAACTGGAGCAGAAACATTTCCATGTCTATCAGTAGCAACATATGTGAAAGTAACAGTACCGATGAAACATTCATTTCTCCATTCAGCAGCAGTTCTTTCAAAAGTATATCCAGGACAGTTATCAGTAATAACTGGATTAGGAATTAAGTCTTCAGGAATAACACCATTGTTATCTAATAATGAACAACAAATTGTCTTATCTTGAACAGTTACAACTGGTGCTTCTTTATCATCAACAAATACTTGAACCATACAAGTATTAGAGTTACCGAAACAGTCTGTTACTTGTAATTCAACTAAGCAAGGAGTACCTTCAGCAGATTTCCAAACATCAGCTTCATTGAAAACAACGTGGTCCTTAAAGTCATCACCAGAATCCATTCTTCTAACTAAGAAAGTTAATTCTTCACTACAATTATCAAAAGAACCATCATCAAAAGTTTCTGCAAAAATGTGTGCTTCACATTCTCTATCTACAGTAACTTGAGTAATTTCATCACAAACAGGAGTAGGAGCTGTTTTATCTGCAACGGTTACATTATATTCACAAGAAGCTTCATTACCACAGTGATCAATATATTCATAAGTTACTCTAAAGGTAGAGACATCTTGATCACATCTTGGGCCTCCTAATGTAACAGAACCAAAATCTACAATTACAGGATCACCAGTTGCAGAGCCTACAATTCTACCAGGTCGCTCGTGTAAAACGATGAATTCTTCTTCAGCCCAAGGAGAAGCAGGGTTTGAAGATAATCTATAACCAACAATACTTACAGTTGCTTCTGCTACTTCACCACAAGCTTCCCAAATTCTACCATCAGGAATATTGAAGTTCGCTTCACAAGCTTTAGTATTTGTATTAGTTTCTAATGCAATATCACTAGGACAGTCAATAGCAGCCTCTTCATCAACAACTTTGATGATTTGGTTAAAATCAACGATTTCATTAGTACACCAGTCAACTAATCTCCAAGTACGGATAATCTTATAAGATCCAACACATACAGGGATAATATCATCTTCAAAGGTTACATTAATTTCGCAGAATCCATAAGAGTCCCAAGGAAATTGGAAACCAATGTTTAATCCTGTTCCGTCTGCATTAAGTTTAGTTACAGGAATTCCATGAATCATTGGGAAACCAGTAGGCTCATTAGAACCACCACCAGCTCCAGGACGAGTAAATTCACCAACTAAGTTACCTTCACCGTCTGGGCAGTTACCATCAATGATTAAACCAGGATCAGTGTTAGGATTACAAGCATTTCCTTTCTTAGATAAGATAGCCGGCATGTCTCCAGGAAGTCCCGTGTAGTTAGGAAGAGAAGCAGATAAGTCAATGTCTGAAATTCTAGCTCTTAATAAAGTAATAGTTTGGACACAACTAACAGAGTTACCAGAACCATCAACCGCAGTCCATGTTCTTGTAATGATTGCACTTACACCACTTGGGCTCTCCGTACATTCAACGTCTCTAATGTCATCTTTGAAAGAAAGGCCAATATCCTGACAGTCCAAGTCGCTTAAGTTAGGCCAAAGAACTGGCGCTCTTAACTCATCACAGTTATCTTGAACTTGAGGATAACCAAAACCTCTTCCAACATTACATTCAATAAATTGAGGCGTAAAAGGTTGGTTACACCATAATTCTACATCTTGGCAGAAAATTTCTGGTTTAATTTTGTCTTCAATGGTGATTGAGCTCCAACATTCATTACCAGTAGCCCAATGCTTAGCTCTAACTTGGAAAGTATTGCTATCATTAGCTAATACATCTTCACAAGTAACGAAATCTTTGTCAGTGCCTGTTTCAGCAACGATTTCACCTAAGTGGTCAAAAACTTGGATAACGAATGCTTGTCTGCCGTTCGGCGAGCAGGTACGAGAGTTGTCCGCGTCCTCTAGGATTTGGTCGTAGGAAATTACAGCCCTACAGTCAGTCCCCACAGAGATTTGAACGTTGGGATTACAAGTCATAGTACATTGCTGTGCTTGCACAGATGTACTCGAAGCGAGTAACAACAACATCAAGGACATGGTGGCCCAACCTCGCAATAAATACGAAGTAAAATTCGATTTTTTCATGTGTTCAATTTTATAGGTTTACAAAACAAAAAATGTGAGTATATAAGTACCTGATTATCAGGTCGAATATCCGATAATTAAAAAATTAAAATGGTTATATTAAAAATTGTTATGGGAAGTCCTTTCCTAAAATTTAAGCATAGGTTTACGGTATCCTTAAATGCAAAGGAAGCAGGAATTTTTTCTTACGGATCTCAAGTATAATGAACAGTCTCCTAAGTTATTAGGGGGATTTTTAAATATTTATTCCAATTTTTTAGTACCAATTAGGTATAAAATTTTGAAGGAATAAATTACTTAGTAGAATGAGCAGGGGGATATTTTAATTTGAGGTAAAATTAAGTTAATTATTTTTTTAAACTTTTTTTGGTTAAAAAATGGGGTTTATTTTAAATTAACGTCCCAAATATACAACACGGGTCTCGTTCATTTTATACCCTAAAAAGGGTATTTTGCATAAAAAAAAATCGTATATATATCAAATAATTTCGTATTATCAGTATTATTAATGTTTTTTGATATGCTTTCCATTTTATTTTTTGTAATAAAAAAATAAAAAAAAATGATAAAAAGCAAAAAATAGAGGATAAAAGCACAAATTTAATCAATAAAAAATCTATTTTTAATTGTATAACCAAAAAGAAATAATATTAAACAAAATAAATCATGTTCATTCAGTTGATTTTAGTCAATCAAAATCATTTTTTTTTCGCTATCTGTGACGTGATTATTATCTAACAAAAGTTAATATCACATTCTTTTTGTTATTGCTATATTAAAAAAAAAATCCCTCTTCAGCAATAGTGCCAAAGAGGGATTAATGTAAACGAAATAAATCGTGTATATTTAGTTGATTTTAGTCAATCAAAATCATTTTCCTTTTCGCTGTATGTGTTGCAGTTTCTAATTTATAGAAATAGATACCACTTCCTGTCAATGTTGCTTTATTAATTTGTATTTCATTATATCCAGCTCCAAATTCTTGGTTAACTGCTTTTACAATTCTACCAGAGATATCAAAGATAGTCAATCTTGCATTTCCTGCCGTAGGCAAATCAAAGCTAATTGTCGTCTCTTCTTTAAACGGATTCGGTTTATTATTATACAAAGTAAATTCGCTATCAGCAGTTGTCTTATTATTAAAGGCCAATGCTACGTTTAGCAATTCACCATTTGTACTGTAAGCTTCTGCTTGTGTAAAATCAGAAGTAATGTTCACTACTTCACTTAATCTACCAGCTTCTTTTGCCCTTAGTAAGACACTAAACATTCTTTCTTCATCCTGAACAGTATTTCCTCCTTGATTCCAACTAGTTGTTAAGATACCACGGTTCATCAAGGTAGTACCGAAGTTAGTAGCTTTTGCAATTCCTTCTTCAATATCTATAATCTCTACTTTATTCAAGTCTAAGTTCATTGTAAATTGATATCCTTCAACATTTGCTAAATCAGCAAGCTTAAAATCGGCGCTGAAAGTAGTTCCCTCCTCAAAATCATAGTCTTCGGAAGTAAGTGCAATCGAACCATTCGTTCTAGCTTCGTTGCTTACCAAACCTCTATTCGCAATTGAATTAACATTAACATCTCCAACTTTGACCGCAATAAAGTGAGCTTCAACATTTTCTCCTAAGTTGCCAATACTAGCTATTTCAGAGAAAGATTCAGCCGCTGGGTTATCCGTAATAAAGTTATAATTAGCATTAACAAATCTCCAAGAATCATTATTCGCAAAGTCTGTTCTAATATTCAGAATCAATTGTCTCAATTGTACTAAATCAAAAGCAGTAATCGTTCCTGAACGGTTAACATCTGCTGCAATATGCTTGTATGGAGAATCTAATTTTTCTAATCCTAATATGTGTTTGCTAATCAATACAAGGTCAAAAGTAGATACACCATTTAATGGTTCCATATCTTTCTTAGGAGCCACGGTATAGTTACTTTCCATTGGTAATTCAAATTCATAATTTCCATCTATTCCTGTAATTTCAGGGGCCATATTGTAACCACCTACACTAACTGTTACTTCTTCCACCTTGTCTCCAAATTCATTCTGAATAGTACCTGTAACCATTCCAGTAAGCGTTTCTAATAGTATATCAGGACAAACGCCCATATTATCTTGAATATCAACCGTAACTCTAACATAATCCCAGTTTCCAGAACCATCTCTAACCCAAAGGTCACCAGTTTGAGGTCCTGTATCATCACAATTGAATGTCCAACCAAAAGTAGTATCTGCTGGAGGTAATATTTGTCCAATACCTAAAGAAGGAAATCTTAAGGTCTGTACGAAACCATCTGGCGTACAATCACTAACTTTACAGTTAAAATCAGATGCCCATACCGTCACCCAACCTCTATCTACGCTAGTAGAATCTGCATCTGCATTTAAAGTCAAAGTAGTTACTAAATCATCACAGAAAATAGTTGGCCCTTCGTTATCTCTCACTACAATAACTAAAGGTATAGTCGTCGTATTATTGCAGCCATCAGCAGCAGTATATAGTAAGTTATAAGTGCCAACAGGTACATCAATGAAAACAGCTTCTGCCGGTTCGTTCATTAGCGTGTCATTCGTGCCTCCAGCGTTAGCAATAATTCCACTAACGGTAATAGCTACATTATTTGAAGTAGTACTACCACAAAGGTCACTAGCTAAAAACGTTGGTAAAGAAAATGAAGCATTACATTCTGTGTGATCTACATCAACAAACAAGGTATCTGAGAAGTTAGTAAATACAGGAGCAATGGTATCAACCAATCTAACAACCTGTGTAAATTCCTGAAATCCTGGTAATAATGGATTAGCCTGTGGATTTTGACACCAATCAATAACTTGCCATCTTCTTAATACTTCTTTGCACTGTCCATCTGTTTCAAAAACTTGCTGGCTAAAATTAACCGCTAATAATTGACATCCAGAACTTTCAACTTGTAAACTATCTTGTCCTAAATTTTCAATATCAATTCCAGTACTACAGTCAATATCTACAAATGGAACAGGAGTACGAATAATATTAAAGGTAGGGTTCGGTACTAAGGTTACAGTAATCGTTTGCGAACAAGAAATAGTGGTACCTGGTACCGTCCATGTTCTATCAATAGTTCCAACGCCACAATTGTCTAAGAATTTAGTTTCTACGAGGTCAAGAGAGATTGTATTACAAGCACCGCCTGATACGGTTGCAGGTCCAAAGATGGATAAGTCAGTTAAGTTAGTATCACAAGCAACAGTAACATCTGGAGGGCAAGTAATAGTTGGAGCCACCTTATCCTGTACAGTTACTTCAACCATACAACTATTCCTATTTCCTACCGTATCCCATACCGTCAATTCTACCATTACACTATTTCCAACATCACAACATTGAAATTCAACAAAACTCGCAAAAGGTAAATCCATCGCCACACCACAAGAATCCATTCTTCTTACTCTGATTCTATCTAATGCACAATTATCATAACTTCCATTATCAAAAGCTTGTGCTAACACTTGAGCAGTTCCACTCTGAGTTAAAGCCACTACTATGTTCTCTTTACAAATTACCGTCGGTGCAATATTATCATTAATCGTAATCATTACTGTATCCTGTGTGAAATTACCACAATCATCTGTCGCTGTATAAATCACCTGTTGATTGCCAAAAGGTACATTTGTTAACACACCACCATTGCTATTTATCGTAGTGTTTCCTACTTGTACTTTCACATCAATATTACTAGTTGGGGAACAATCATCACTAACCATTACTGGCGGAACAGTAATCGTAGCAGCACAAGCATTCAAATCAGGAAAAGAAACTAAAATTTCGGTAACAATAGGTAAATTAGAGATTACAGGTCCGATATCATCCGTAACTTTTATCAATTGTGGTCCAGGTACAATAGCATTTGTCAATACAACAGTTGGTCTACACCAATCAAAAATAGTCCAAGTTCTCAATATTTTTTGTGTTCCTATACAATCACTAGTCGTAAATTCTTGGTCTGTATAATTTAAACCAAATAAGCAAAATTGGTCAATACTAGTCGTATCTCCGTTAAACATAATCAGCGGAATTCCAGTAGAGGAAGGGTCAGTAGAAGGATTATCTCCACAATAAAGTGTTGTATCTGTCGGCCAAATTATATTAGCTAAATCCAATTGAGGCTTTACAACATGAATCGTTTGTGTACAAGTACTACTATTTCCACTAGCATCTGTTCCTTGCCAAGTTCTAATAACTCGGCTAATCGTATCAGGGTCTGTTCCTGTTCCAACTAAGCAATTAAAGTTTTCCGTAACATCTGAGTAAGTAAAAGTAACATCTCCAGCACAAGCATCAGAAGTAGAAGGTTGTCCACCAATCACCGATGGGTCTGTAGTAGTATTACAAAGAATAGTCAAGTCATTACAAACTAAAATTGGCGCTATTTTGTCTTCAACTGTAGCATATCCCCAACATTTATTATTAGGGGTAGAGGAAGTATCAATTACTTCGATTCGAAGTTGGTTGTTCAAATCCGCTAAAGTAACTGTATCTGTCCCAGCATTTGGTCCATCTAAGATATTGACTATAAAATTACCTAAATCTGCATCTGCTACTCCTTCTAAAATCATATCAGGTACAATCGCCGCTATACAATCTTCATTTAAAGAGATAAATACATGGCTATTACATGCAATTCCAGTCCCCGTCAAAGGTCGAGTAGAAGTAGGACGGTCAAAATTCAAAAGCGTAGCAGGTTCTTCATAGTTACTAGTATTTGTTTCTGTTGCGAAAGAATTATCTTCGCCGTATTCGTTAGCAAATGTAAAATTTGCCATACAACTCATTAAAAACATCAAGCCGCACAATAGCCAACTAGCGTTTTTCTTTTGGAAGCGGACCGTCGAATGCGATGGGTCTTTCCAAGGTGAATAAAAATTAATGGGAATAAAATTTGTGTACTTCATAAGTGTGTTAATTATGGTTTAACAAAATTTAAAAAAGTGGTTATTAAAAATTTGATTTAAGAGGAATACCCTTGTCACTTTTGACATTCAAGTATCCTTCAAAATCACCAAAAAGAAAAATTTGATTTTAATCTGACTCCCCTAAAAGCATAGGAATAATGCCCTTTACCGAAGTAATAGGAAAGACAAACAGCCAATCAATTATATTGTTATATTTGTTGTGTATTAAAATTACCAAGACCATAATTGCAGGTCAAAAGGTGCAAGTAATCGTCAACTTATTATATAGTCTAGTATAAGGGTATTGGAAAGTTGGTTTCTAAAAAAGCAATAGGTAGCATCAATCAATCAATCAATCATCCTCGTAAAGTAGTTTGTCAAAAATCCTATTCTGGCTAGAACCAAAATCATAAGTAATTAATTATCAACATTTTAAATCATCAAAATACACGCTAATGCTCATTAAAAGATGGGGTATTGAACGGTATCAATCCTATAAAGTACCGTTCAACGCCCATCACCAAAACCTTAATAATTTAACCAGTTCTTAAAATGAGCCCGATAAAATGATTCGAAGAATCGCTTTATTTAGGGTACCTCCCAGCCGAAGGAAAGGTTAAGGATAAAAGACATCATTTAAAATAATTAAGGATTTATGTCTTGAATCATTCGTCATTTTAAGAAATGGCAAATCTGTAGCATATTATCACTAGTCACTAGTCAATAATTAATTCCGTAGTTGCGGAAAGTAATATCAAATAATATTGTAGTAGGGGTGGAAAAACAAATTGTTATCTCACAATAGTTTCTCATGTCTAAAATCTCTAAATTTATTAACTGTCGGTGCTTATACTATGTAATATTAGGTAATCAGATTGAAAATTGATATTGAAAAGAGGTCAGAAGTCAGACCGAAA
>CAYMSC010000047.1:4297-21402 GCA_964392805.1 uncultured Saprospiraceae bacterium | reverse complement strand
ACATTCTCCTCCAAACCAAACATCAAATTCATATTATGCACCGCCTGCCCCGAAGCCCCTTTCACTAAGTTATCAATCATACTGACAATTAACAATTTATTTTCATGTTTTTCTATATAAATAATACACTTATTTGTATTTACTATCTGCTTTAAATTAGGATTTTGCTTAGAGACAAAAACAAATGGGTCATTTTCGTAAAAATGCTCGTATAGATAAATCGCTTCTGCTTCCGTCAAATTACAATCGGTGTAGACATTGGCAAAAATGCCTCTAGAGAAATTTCCTCTTACGGGAATAAAATGAATGTCTTTTTTATAGTCTGGTTGTAATTGTTCTACACTTTGATAAATCTCGTCTAAATGCTGATGCTTAAAGGCTTTATAGACCGATACATTATTATTTCGCCAACTAAAATGTGTCGTTGCCATTGGTTTTTGACCTGCCCCAGTCGAGCCTGTAATAGCATTGACATGAATGTCATTCGTTAATAATCTAGCTTCTGCTAAAGGCAATACTGCCAATTGAATCGCTGTCGCAAAACAACCGGGATTCGCTAGATGATTGGTTTCCTCAATCTTATCTTTATTTAATTCGGGCAAACCGTAAATAAAATCCTTGGCATCTACTTTTAAGCGATAATCTCGACTTAAATCAATAATTTTAATCCCTTCTTCAATTGGGTTATTGTCTAAAAATGCTTTGGAATTACCATGCCCCATGCACAAGAAAATACAGTCGAGATTATCTTGATTAAACTCATTGGTAAAAACCAATGACGTTTCTCCTATCAGGTCCGTATGTACATCAGTCACTAAATTTCCTGCATTGCTATTGCTATGCACTAACTCAATTTGTACTTCGGGGTGAAAGAGTAATATTCTTAGTAATTCTCCTGCGGTGTATCCTGCGCCGCCTATTATTCCTACTCGAATCATAATAATTTTCAATTTTCAATTTAGAATTTTCAAACTCGCCTCAAGGCTTTCTGACAGTCGAAGACGGTCTGACAATGAAATGGTCTCTATTCTCTACTCTTTTTTATTAACCAACTGGTGAATCTTAGGCTGATTACCCAAAATTTTTGTAAATCCTCTCACATCTTGTCCTGACCAACCTTTATTCATCTCCCCATAACTACCAAAAGCATTATTCATTAAATCGTGTTCCGATTCGATACCTTGCAATTCAAAACGATAGGGCATTAATTTGACAATCACTTTTCCTGTTACCTGTTCTTGGGTATCTTCTAGGAAAGTTTCTATGTTTCTCATTACTGGGTCAAGGTACTGGCCTTCGTGCAATAACATGCCATACCAATTAGCTAACTGTTCTTTCCAATATTGCTGCCATTTTGTTAATGTGTGCTTTTCTAATAGGTGATGAGATTTGATGATAATCAATGGAGCAGCAGCTTCAAAACCAACTCGTCCTTTAATCCCAATAATCGTATCGCCTACGTGAATGCCTCTACCAATCGCATAAGGCGCTGCCAACTTTTGTAAGTGCTGAATGGCTTGAACAGGGTCTTGATAATTTTCCCCATTGATGCCTTTCAACTCGCCTTTCTCAAAGTGAAGCGTAACTTCTTTAGCTTCTTTTTCTTCTAATTGGCTTGGGTAGGCTTCTTCTGGTAAAGATTGGTCAGAAGTCAAGGTTTCTTTTCCACCTACACTTGTTCCCCAAATACCTTGATTAATACTGTATTGTGCTTTCTCCCAACTAATATCAATGCCATGTTTTTTTAAATATTCAATTTCTTCTTGCCGAGATAATTGCATATCTCTAATTGGTGTAATGATTTCTAAATCCTTACCCAAAGTATTGAATACCAAATCAAATCGTACTTGGTCGTTCCCTGCCCCTGTACTTCCATGCGCAACGTATTTTGAGCCAACTTCTTTAGCATGTTCCACCACTGCTAAGGCTTGAAACATCCGTTCCGCACTTACTGATAATGGATAGGTATTATTTCGCAATACATTGCCATAAATTAAATACCGAATACATTTTTCATAATAATCGGGAACAGCATTGATAATTTTAAAAGTTTTAGCCCCTAAAAAGAAAGCTTTTTCCTCGACTGCTTTTAATTCTTCGTCTGAAAATCCTCCCGTATCAACAATACAGGCATGAACTTCCAAACCTCTTTCTTCCGATAAATATTTTACACAATAAGAAGTATCTAAACCGCCACTATAGGCTAAAACAACTTTATTATTACTCATTATTTCTTTTTGAGGAGTCTGACTTCTGACAGTCCCAATTTATTAGGACGTTCTGACATCTGACTTCTTATTTTAAACAGGGTTATTCACAATTTTGTGGGTTAAATCTAATTTCATGGCTTCTTCTTTGGACGGAGCTAACATGCCTGTGCATAGGCAAAGTTTCCGCTCATTCCGTTGAAGAATATCATAATTAGGGCAGCTTTGGCAGCCTTTCCAAAAAGCATCATCTTGTGTTAATTCAGAAAAAGTAACAGGTCGATATCCTAAGTCTGAATTAATTTTCATGACCGCTAAACTGGTCGTAATTCCAAACACCTTAGCCGTTGGATAAGTGTTTCTAGCATGGTTAAACGCCTTGGCTTTTATCTTTTTGGCAAGCCCATTTTTTCTAAATTTTGGATTAACGATTAATCCAGAATTTGCCACATATCTAGCGTGGTCCCAAGCTTCAATGTAACAAAAGCCTGCTAACTCTTCTCCATGAAGTGCGATGATAGCATTCCCTGCTGCCATTTTTTTAGTGACGTATTCAGGCTTACGTTTGGCAATTCCTGTTCCACGTTGTTTTGCAGATTCTTCGATTAATTGACAAATCGGCACTGCGTATTTGAAATGCTGTTCGGTAGCAATTTCTACGGTAAATGATTTCATTATTCAATTTGAAAAACAAGAATGGTTTAATTTGTAATTAATAAAATCCGCTAATTACAAAACTTACTCCATATTTTAATTGGAGTGACCAATCACGATTAAATAAATATTGTCTGGTTATTTACTTGGTTGGTAGATGATATTTCAACAAGAATAATGTTGAAACACATCCAATATTGGATGATATGTTAAGATATGCGCCCTACGGGCGACGACGAACGCGGCGGTTGCGGCGAGTTAGTGAAGAAAAATTATATGTTGTCGTATTACTTAACATGAGTTGCAAATGTAAAACGAGATTTGACAATTTGCAAGGAAAGTCCGTTTTTATTAAGAAATTTTAATGCTTTTCTCCTTTTCTTTTGTAATAATAATATAAATCCACTTGAGAACGAGTACTTAAATCTGAATTACTCTGCATATATTTATTGGCATCTTCCTCATCTATAATTCTGGCTTTCACATTATCATCTAACTGAATTTTTAATAATTCTTTAATTTCAGCTCTAATAGTTTCGTCGTAAATAGGAAAAGCTGTTTCTATTCTACGTCGTAAATTTCGTCCCATCCAATCGGCAGAAGACAGATAAATTTCTTCTGCTCCATCATTATGAAAAAGAAAAATACGGGCATGTTCTAAAAATCTATCGACAATACTAATCGCATGAATATTTTCACTCCATCCTTTTTTGCCTGGTACTAAAGAACAAATACCTCGGATAATTAAATCAATTTTCACCCCTGCATTACTCGCTTCGTATAGTTTAGCAACCATCTCTTCATCTTGTAAACTATTCATCTTTAAAATAATTTTTGCTTTTTTTCCTGCTTTAGCATTCGCTATTTCTCGGTCTATCTTAGCAATTAAATTATCTAATAAACCAAATTGCCCTACTAGTAAATTTTTGAAAATAGTTGTTGGTGCTTTTACCGTTTCTAAATAGGAAAATAAACGAGCTACCTCTGTGGTGATTCTTCTATCCGTAGTAAACAATCCTAAATCACTATATACTTTTGCCGTACCTTCATGAAAATTTCCTGTACTCATGTAGGCATATAATTTCTTACCTCTTTTTTCTTCTCTAATAATCAAAGCTGATTTGGAATGTACTTTTAACCCAGGGAAACTATAATGTACCTCAACTCCTGCTTTTTCTAGCCTTTCTCCCCATTGCAAATTCGCCTCTTCATCAAATCTAGCTTTTAATTCTATAAATGCCGATACCTGTTTCCCATTTTTAACCGCACGCATCAAAGCCTTCATTATTCTAGATTCCCCTGCTACTCGATACTGTATAATTTTGATATGAGTTACGGATTCGTCAATCGCTGCTTTTTCAAAAAATAAAATAGTTGATTCATAAGATTGATAAGGTACATGAATCAAATGGTCTTTTGACCGCATCGCCGTAAAAAAATCTTTTGCTTGTTCCAAAGGTTTATAAGGCAGCGGAGGAAACGGAATATTTTTTAATTGGCTTAAACCAAAATCAGGGAATTTGAAAAAATCAAAATTATTATGATATCGTCCTTCTACTAAAATTCCTCGCTTTTCTAAATCAAAAGTTTCTAGCAAAAATTCCCGTAGTTTTTTAGGCATTTCTCGGTCAATAACCAACCTAGAAGGTGGGCCAACATTTCTTTTGGTTAAACTACTTTTGATTTTGCTCACCAAGTCTCCAGAAAATTCATCTTCAATATTCAAATCTGCATCTCTGGTAATTTTAATGGAGTAGGTATCTTGAATAAGATAACCGGGAAAAAGCGATTGCACACTATGTCGAACGATATCATCCAACATAATTATATCTTTTCTACCGGGCGAAGAAGAAGGTAAGTGAATAAAACGAGGTAAATGGTCAGAAGGGATTTTAACAACTGCGTATCTTTCTTCTTTGATTTTAGGGTCTTTATCGTCCATCCGAAGTACTAAATAGAGTGCTGCATTATTTAGAAATGGGCGAATTTTTCCTTTTAATAATAATACAGGTTGCACGAAAGGCAAAAGATTATCCCTAAAATAATTTTCTACAAATTCTCGCTGTCTGCCGTTTAAATCCAATCTTCTTAAAAGGTGAATTTTGTATTTCTTTAATTCTGGTACAATTTGATTTTGAAAGATATGACTAAACTCTTCCTGCTGGTCGTTGACAATTTTTTTGATTTGGTTTAATAATTCTTTTGGGTCATAATCCAACTTTTTCTTTGTCTTTTTTCCTACTCTCAGTAAACTTCTATGCTGAGCTACACGGACTCGAAAGTACTCATCTAGATTATTGGAATAAATCGCTAAAAATTTAAGTCTTTCAAATAGCGGCGCAACAGGGTCTTTCGCTTCCTGCAAAACTCGATAGTTAAAAGATAACCAACTTATATCTCGATGTACGTAAGGAATATTTTCCATCTCAGGTGTTTTTTGATTGTAGGCTTGCAAAGATAGCTGAAAATCTAAAATCTAAAATTATAAATCTAAAATTTCAAAGTGATTTAACGTAAAAAGCTTCCAGCCTGTATAGGGCTGGAAGCTTTAAAGTATCCGAACGACAAAAAAATCATGCTGGATACTCTACATAATTCCTTGGTGTTTCGTATAAACGAACAGTCAACTCATATTTATCGGCTAATTTTTCTCGAAGAATTTGCCAAATAACATAGCAGACATTTTCTGCGGTTGGATTTAAATTTTTAAATTCTTCGGTATCTAAATTTAAATTTTTATGGTCAAATCGCTTTTCTATATGTTCTTTGATGATATCTTTTAGTATTTTTAAATCTATTAAGTAGCCCGTTTCAGGGTCTACTTCGCCAACTACTTTTACCTCTAATTCGTAATTATGCCCATGATAATTAGGATTATTACAAACGCCAAAAATGGTTTTATTTTTTTCGTCCGACCAATTTGGATTATGTAATCTATGTGCCGCATTAAAATGGGCTTTTCTGTACGCTGCGATTCTCATTATTTTATTATTTTTCTTCCTTATCGTTATCTTAAATTAGAGTGTCAGGTAAAATTAATATTGTTAATTTTAATAAAATATTTAAAATCCGTTGGGAAACTAATTCGTTGGGAGTAATTTTTGCCCAACGAATTAATTTCCCAACAGATTTTTATCACTTTTTGCCCCGTGTAGAGTATAGAAAGTTTGATTAGCTTCAAGTTGTCTAATACTAACAAAAATTCCCTAAACTAAGTTGTCATTTTCAATTCTTATAAAAAATCATCGCAGAACTAGCAGGCACTTTCACCTGATTAGCAGCTTGTATTTTACTATCCTCATCAATTGCTCCCCCTCGAACAACCATCGTCCAATCACCTGCTGGTATATCAACGACCTTATCTACTTGATTGCCATTAAATAACACCAAAATATCTTTCCAACTATCCCCATTAGCATTGCCAGAAATCGTATATCCTACCAACAAACTACCTTCTTCAAAATCTAAAAACTTCAAATGTTCTTGAATCATTGCTGTCGTTGGCATTCTAAAAGCAGGGTGATTTTTTCTTAGTTGAATTAAATTTTTATAGGTCTCAAACACCCCTTTATATTTGGTCTTTCTCGACCAATCTATTTTATTGATAGCATCTGGTGATTTATACGAATTCTCCTCGCCATCTTTTGTTCTTAACAATTCTACGCCTGCATGCAAAAATGGAATGCCCTGCGAAGTCAAAACTACTGTGTTTGCCAAAATATCCATTTTAATTCTTTCTGCCTCACTCGCATCTGGCTGCGAATTAATTAACCTATCCCAAAGCGTATG
Organism: uncultured Saprospiraceae bacterium; assembly: GCA_964392805.1. Classification (GTDB taxonomy): domain Bacteria; phylum Bacteroidota; class Bacteroidia; order Chitinophagales; family Saprospiraceae; genus JAFMDF01. The sequence goes on along the minus strand of CAYMSC010000047.1, from coordinate 14,752 downwards.
ATTATCGTGGCAAGAAACATAACTAATTGCTTGGCTCGGTTGGGAAGCCCACGGTTCGTTAGAATAATTGACTTTTTCGTAATTCAATTGTGGATGTTGGGTCGAGGCAACAACCCCAAATTTGACACTTTCTTCCATATTGGGTTTACCACTGGCAAAACCTCTATCTGGTGCATCAAAAACACTACCTTTTAATCCATCACGTACATCATCACTAAATGCAGCAACGCCTTTTATCCGATGGGTATATTTTTTTAAAGCTCGGTCATTTTCTGGAAGTGGCGAGTCTCCTCCAGTCCAACCTTCGCCATAAATGAAAATAGTTGGGTCGATTTCGTGTAGCGCAGCACTTATTTGATTCATCGTTTCTATATCGTGAATACCCATTAAATCAAATCTAAATCCATCTAAGTGATATTCATTCACCCAGTGCTTGACAGATTCAATGATAAACTTTCGCATCATTGGTCGGTCAGAAGCAGTTTCGTTGCCACAAGCAGAGGCATTTGAAAAACTACCATCTTCTTTTTGGCGATAATAATAACCTGGTAATAATTGATTAAAATTAGAACCTTCCGTTACGCCCGTATGATTATATACCACATCTAAAACCACTCGCAGACCATTATCATGTAAGGTTTTGACCATTTCTTTGAATTCTTTTACTCTCACTGCTCCATCATAAGGATTGGTCGAATAACTTCCTTCTGGCACATTATAATTCTGGGGGTCGTAGCCCCAATTAAAATTATTTTCTTCCAATTTGCTTTCATCAATCGACATATAATCATAGGAAGGCAAAATATGTACATGGGTAACGCCTAAAGCTTTGATGTGGTCTATGCCTGTGCTTTCTCCGTCTGGGCTTTTAGTCTCCGTTTCTGCTAAGCCTAAAAATTTGCCTTTATTTTTTATCCCCGAATTTTCGTGCATAGATAAATCTCTCATGTGCAACTCGTATAAAATTACATCGGTTGGATTTTTTAGTGTTGGTTTATCATCTTTGCCCCAATCGGTTGGATTTGTTTTTGCAAAGTCAATCACTTGCCCTCTTCTACCATTTACACCCACCGCTTTAACATAAGGGTCTGGTACTTCTTCTCCCCATTTTTCATCAATTAGTGTTTGGAAAGTATAGTATTGCCCTTCTACATTTTCTTTAAGAGTAGCCGCCCAAACACCATTATCTGTTCTTTTCATAGCCACCTCTTTTGTAGCCGTTCCTCCTTCCCCTTTTTCATAAAACCTAAGTATCACTTTTGCGGCAGGAGGCGCCCATAATTTAAAGGTCGATTTTTCGGGAGTAAAAGTTAAGCCTAAATCCGTTCCCTCATAAACAGGGTATTCTTCGTAGGTATTATAAACAGGAGGCGGCGTTTCTTGACAGGCCATTAGCAATAAAATTAAAACAAGATTTAAAAATTGAATAGTTTTTTTCATGACGTTAAGTTTCAATAAAGGTGAAGTGTTTGTATGGTATGAAACTAAAGGTGGTAGATCAAATGTAAGGCTTGGTTAGCGCGAGGCTCGAGCCTCGTACCAACAAATAGCCTTAGTATTATTAAAAAACAACGAGCTTATTTTGCATCTAAATCATGTCCATCGTAATACCCCATCTCTTTATCTTTTAGCATCTTTACAATATAGGTAATTTGTCCAACATGGTATGAAAAATGTTCCGTAATATGTACTAAAATGCTTAAACCTGATTCTTCGTATCCTTGGACATTTCTAATTTCTAGTAAATCTTCCGTACTTGTTTTAGATAAAATTTGGTCAACTTCTTTCATCAAGTTATCCATATCCAAAAGCATTTTCTCTACAGCAACCGGACCTTTTTCATCAAATTCTTTTTGACGCTCTCTTATATCTTTATTTTTTCCTAAACCTGCTACGACCCATTGACGAACATTACCGTGCAAGTGCAGCACTAAATTCCCCACACTATTGGAGGCATTATTTGGTCTATACCAAATCTCTGCTTCGGTTAATTCATGAAGGCATTTTTTCAACCTAGGAATATTTTCTGTAAATAGTCTTCTTTTTATTTCTTCGATGAATGTATTTTTTAGGATTATTGCTGACTTTTGCATGGCTTATTTTTGTAGTGCCAAGCTCTGCTTGGTCACCTATTATTAAGCACCAAGCAGAGCTTGGCGCTACAGATGCTTGGCACTACAAAAAAATTATAATAAATTGAGCTTTCAAAGTTAAGGACTTATCATCAAACAAAACACATGAAAGGATTTGTACCGTCTAAAAAAAAGATTCCATTCAAGTTAAACGAGCCATTTCAGACTTATTTAAAACGCTATACACGTGCGACAACACTGCCTATACAGTATGAGGATTTATTGCGTAGCAATACGTCTGTATCCTTATTAGATGCTGAAGGAAATGATACGCTTTGGGAGACGGTCTATTATGAAGAATCAGATAGAATGGAGTTAGATTCGGCATTAACTAAAATTTATGCCCTATTAAAAACTGATGGTGATTTTGAGGTATTAGAACATCTTTCCGTAGCAAGAATCGATTATTGTACTTTTGGTAATACCAAACCTTTCCGAGTTAGAATTATCAATCGACTCAATGATAATTACGACCATTTTTATGTCAAAAAAGCAGATGCTTCCCGTCTATATGGTTTGGAGTTAGAAGATTTATTATCTCCTAATCGAATTACTTATTTGGTAGATAGGAGTACCTTGATTGAGGAACATGTCGCAGGCATTCCCGGCGATAGTTTTATTGAAAATAATTTAGATGATACGGTCTTTAATCAAATTCGGATAGCAAAAGAGTTTATAAAATTTAATGAACGCTGTTTTGTCCGATTATTAGGGGATATGCGGGCTTATAACTTTGTGGTCGATATTACGCCTGATATTGAAGGTTCACAGTTTAGAATCCGAGCGATTGACTTTGACCAACAGTCTTATGAAGGCAGAAAAAGTTTTTACCTACCACAGTATTTCAAAGAAAATAACCCGATTATCTTTTTAGGGGTGGGTCATATGAGTAAAAGAACGGTAAGTCAATATCAATTAGAGGAAAGAAGTATGATTGCAGCAAGGGTAAAGCGGTCAAGACAACGCATTAATCATTTACTAAGGGTAATGGTCAAGGATACTATTTCGGATGAGAAAAAAGTCAATCAATTGAAAAAAGAATTGGCTTATCATCATAAAGCTAAATCTTTTTTAGAATGTAAAACGATGGGAGAAATTGTGCTAAATAATATTCAGCTTCTATTGGCAAAAGATTTTAAACAAAGTATTTTGTACGAAGAGTAGAGGCAGTAGGCAGTTAAGCTTTCCGTGAATGGTCAAAACAAAATGAATGGAAAATCAATAAATTATAAACTACTATACAAAAGGGAGGAGGAGTCAACAATCACAGTTTATCCCGAAAATCGGGGCAATTTTCACCATCCTTTTCAGACCAAATCATTTTCATCATATCGCTTCTTTGGCATTGGTTTAGGTTGGTCTAAATCTAAATAATCGTCCATGTCTAAATCCATCTCGTCGTCGTCATTATGAGGAGCTTTATTGCTTCTATTTTTTGCTCTTGCTTTCATTCGCCTCATCTCTTTTTCTATTTCTTTGTCTTCCCAATCGGTGTCGTCTCCCATACCCATAAAACCATAAGCTTTTACGTAATGAGAGAACAATCCAATTCCCCAAAATAAAGCAACCATGGCCCACCCTCCTCTAGTTCGATAGAACATTCCACTAAACAACATGATTAAATTAACAATGATGTAAGAACGAAGGTGATTGTGAAAACTTTTCTTTTCTTCTACTTTCTCCTTTGCTCTTTCATAATATTCGGAATCATTCATTTTTTACTAGTGTAATGATTAGTTTTACTTTGGAGCTTTAGGTTTATCTTTACAATTGGATGTTGATAAACAAATTTTAAAGTACCAAAGTATAATTAGGAAATAATATTTTAAGTAGTTAGACAAATTTAAGTTAACAACTTTATGCATTTTTACCACATAGTCATAGAGTGAAAAACACATAGTAAACATAGTTTTATGAACTAGAATCAATTATTTAGTGAGTAAAACTATATGCGCTATGTGAAAATACTATTGTGACTATATGGTAAAAGATGTTAGTTTATTTTTGTCACCTTATTTACATCAATAAAAATACAAATTCTTTTGGAAAATTGTTATAACCATTTCAGATAGTCTAAGGCTAAATAAGCAGCCCCTACATTTGTAAACGATTCATCGGTAGGATTAGTTAATAAAGAACGGAGTTTTTCGATAGGCACTAAAAAAACATCTATGAATTCAGTAGCATCTAGTTTTTGAGTAGTTACTTTCTCACAGTCTAATGCGAGTATACAGATTTGTTTTTCTGTCCGATAAGCATCTCTAAAAATTTTTAGAGGAATATATTTTTGAGCAATGTACCCCGTCTCTTCTAACAATTCACGAGCCGCTGCTTTTTCTGGGGCTTCCTCACCTTCTACCCCACCTTCAGGAAAAGAAACGATTTGCATTTCTGGGCCCGGTCGATATTGTTTGACTAGAATCGCTTCTTTATTTTTTGTAAATGCAACAATGCTAACAAAATCATTCGTTGCGACAATATCAAAAGTTGCTTCCTTACCATTAGGCAACTCAAAGGTTTTCTGTAACATACTTCGCCAACCTTTAAAGGCAACCGTTTCTTTAATTTTTTTCCAATCCATCTTTACTAAATTAGGAGAATAAGCAGGTAATTGGAAATACGCAGTAGTATTGATTAGGTTAACTTCTAGGTTTGATTATTTTAGAATCTTCAAAACTATTATCCTCTTCCATAGTTCGAGTAGCAATTACATCTCTTGCTGGAGAATTTTTATTTTCTTGAAAATTATATAAAGCAGTAATGCCTCTGTCATTTACTACTTGTCCATGTACGACCTCTAAAATTGGTGTATCTAAACCTACCGCATCGGCTAACTCTCTTAATACAATACGGTCTTTATTCCCTTTTAATAAATCAAAAATAGACCGAATACCTACCGCTCGTAGCCGATGAATATCATCTTTTACATAACAAATTAATTTTGCCTGTCCTATCCAATCCAATAATTGACGTGCATCATATGGTGTTTCTGCTATTAATTGAGTCAAACTAGCTGTCGCTAAATTTTGTGCATTATCAATACCAATTTCTTCGAGTCTTTCTTTATGATAAATACTAATACCTTCTATATTATAAAGGGCTAATGACTTTTCTGTAACACTTTCATTAGCAAAAAAATCTCGAAAGCGTTCAAGTAAATAATTTAAAATACGCTGTGGAAAAATACCAGCTAAAAAGGAAATAATTGGCAACGAAGACTTTAGGGACAACAGTTGATTCACGCCATTCGGATTAGCAACTGATTCTTCTCCTGCAAAAAAAGAAAAAATTAAAGCAACCGCAGAAGCTAATAATATTCGAACCCCTGCACTATAATATACCCCTGGTGCTAAATCCAAAGCTCGTAGTCGTCGAATAATATTATAAGCTGCATACAAAAATCCTCCTGCAAAAGCCCAAGCTAAAACAGAAAAACTTTGATTCATTACCGCTTGATTATTTTCTCCATAAAATGGGCCCGATAAAAATACATTATCCATAAAATCCCTACTACCCCCAGCTAAGGTAAAAGCAGTAATAAATCCAAAGAAAATTAGGAAAGCAAAAAGGACAGGAATGATATAACGAGAGATAGAATAACTGTCTCGTATTGTTCGAGATGTGCTAATGCCCATCTCCGTAATTGACTTTTTAAATTCTCGTTCCTTTTGTGGAATTACGACCATAAAAAAAGACGCCGCAGTAAAAGGGATAAATCCACAAATCACTAAAATCAAAATTACTCGCAACATTGGCGATAATAATTCACTAATCATTTCCATAATAGTATGCTTTTTTAATATTAAGTAGTCAGACAAAATTAAATTAACAATTTTTATCACAGTACTTAGTTTAGTTTTCTAAGGGTGAAAATACAGCTTAATCTCTAAAAAACAAATAATTGCTTAGCTGGCTATTTTTTTAACTTATCATTATTGGCATGGCGCGCTTTATCTCTGATAGATTTTTTAATCAAATTTTTGTTCAACGCCTCCGTCAAATCAATTCCTGTTTGATTGGCTAAACAGATTAAGACAAATAAAACATCTGCCATTTCATCTCCTAAATTTTCTTTAGCATTGACTTCGTCCTCTTTTCGTTTAAAAGATTGTTCGCCATACAAACGAGCCATTAACCTTGCAACTTCTCCCACCTCTTCTGTAAGGATAGCCATATTTGTCAATTCATTATAATAACGAATACCGATAGTCTGAATCCAGTTATCTACTTCTTTTTGTGCAGTTGCTATAGTCATGGTCAAGATACAAATTGTGAGTTGGTGTTACTCTGGTTGATAAAATTCGTAATATTAATCATCTAATGCAGTATTTCCAAAAGGAATATTGAAGTTTTCAACCTATTTCAAATCATTTTAAAAAGAGCTTGCGTACACTAAAATATAAAAAACAATTTAACCGTTCAGTTAGCATTCAAACAAATAGGTCATTAGAATAGTTAAATGATTACTTTTGTTTGCGCTTACTTTCTTAAGTAACGGCAAAACAATAACTTGAACATCTAGGACGGCTTCGGCATCTCGTCCGCAAGCGGTTCACATATATACCAAAAAAAATTGGTACAACAAACAAACCACTAGAAAAATTAAATAACAATATGGATAAAATTAAAATTCTTTGGGCGGATGATGAAATTGATTTATTGAAGCCACAGATTATGTTTTTGGAGAAGAAAGGGTATGAAATGATTACGGTCAGTAATGGCTATGATGCCTTAGAAGAATGTGAAACCCATAACGATATTGATGTGGTCTTTTTGGATGAATCTATGCCCGGTATTACTGGCTTAGAAACCTTAACCAAAGTCAAAGATGCCTATCCACATTTGCCTGTGGTAATGATTACTAAAAACGAGGCAGAAAATGTAATGGAAGAAGCTTTGGGCGCACAAATTACAGACTATTTAATTAAGCCGGTGAATCCCAATCAAATTTTATTGACGCTTAGAAAAATAATAGACGGAAAACGATTAATTAAAGAGCGGACTTCTTCAGATTACCAACAAGAATTTCGTCATCTATTAATGGAAATTAATAGTGGCTTAGATTTTAAATCTTGGGTAGATACTTATCAAAAAATAATTGGCTGGGAACTAAAGTTAGATAACTCTAATACGACGGAGATGTCTGATATTCTATCCATGCAGAAAAGTGAAGCCAATGCAGCCTTCTCTAAATTTATTATCAAAAACTACGTAAAATGGGTCAACGAGGATATCGAAGCACCCGTTATGTCTAACAATCTCATGCGACGGAAAATTTTTCCTGAGATGAAAAGTGACCGTCCTACAGTAATGGTTTTGATGGATAATTTACGTTACGACCAATGGAAAATTTTAGAACCAATTATTAGTGAACTATATAGAATAGAGGAAGAAGATTACTTTTATAGTATTTTACCAACTTCTACTCAATACAGTCGAAACTCCATTTTTTCTGGATTGATGCCTTCTGAAATTGAGGCTCGTCATAAGGAGTGGTGGAAAAATGATAATGAAGAAGGCGGAAAAAACATGCACGAGGCGGACCTACTTGAGGAGCAAATTAAGCGAACTTTTAGAAAACCTGTTAAGTTTGATTATACTAAAATCACCAATGTATATTATGCCAAGCAGATGAACGACAATATCTTAAATTATTTGCATAATGACTTAACAGTCATTGTCTATAATTTTATTGATATGCTCTCTCATGCACGTACAGAGATGGAAGTTTTGAAAGAACTAGCTGGAGATGAAAAGGCTTATCGGTCTTTAACTCGTTCTTGGTTTTTACACTCTCCATTATGGTCTGCTTTGCAAAAAATTGCAGAAAAGGATGTACAAGTCATTATTACAACTGACCACGGAACGATTCGTGTCCATCAGCCGTCTAAAGTAATAGGAGACCGAGAAACAACAACCAATCTTCGATATAAAGTAGGTAGAAATTTAAAGTATGATAGGCGAGATGTTTTGGAAGTGAGAAACCCTAAAAAGGCTTTATTACCAAAACCGAATGTCAGTTCTACGTTTATTTTTGCTAAAGAAGATAAATTTTTCTTGTATCCAAATAGATATAATTATTTCAACAATTATTATAAAAATACTTTCCAACATGGTGGTATTTCATTGGAAGAAATTATTTGTCCGATTGTTCGGTTATCACCTAAGCGGTAGGCAGTTAAAATAAAAAATCTCTAAGTTATTTGAAATAGCTTAGAGATTTTTTATTGATTAGTTAGAATTAATCCAATAACTGTATTTGCCAAAATAGAATGAATTGATTTTTAGTGCTATGCCGTTTACCGAGAACCGCATATCATCTCTTTAAACAGAGAAGCTTTCTCCGCAAGCACAAGTTCTTGACGCATTCGGGTTATTAAAATAGAATCCCTTTCCATCTAAGCCTCCAGAAAATTCTAGTGTAGTATTAAATAAATATAAAATACTTCTAATATCTGTAACGATTTTTATCCCGTTATCTTCAAAGACTTGGTCATCTGGTTTATCGACATTATCAAAATCCATACTATAGGATAAGCCAGAACAACCACCACTCGTTACACTAACGCGAACAAAATACTTATCGTCATACTTTTCCGTTGCTTTTACTTCGTGAATTCTTTCTTTTGCGGAATCTGCTACAAATAACATGGATATAAATTTTTTAGTTAAATTCTTTATCAATTTTTAATTGAAAATTAAGCGGTTACAAGTCTTTTAAACAAATGTATCTACTCTAAAAACAATACGCAATAGTCAAAAGGTTCATTTTGTAACAAAATTTAGCTATTCTATCAAACTAAACCCTCCTTAAACATCTCCCATACTGGGCTTAAGGCTCTCAATTGGGCTGTTCCTGCTTTTACTTTTGCTATCGTAAAATCAATCTCTTCTTCAGTCGTAAATCTACCTAAACTAAATCGTATGGAAGATTTTGCCAAATCTTCAGCCATACCCATCGCCGTCAATACGTGAGAGGGGTCAAGAGAAGCAGAGGTACAGGCTGATCCTGTTGCCACCGCAATATTTTGATTAAAAGTCATTAATAAACCTTCACTATCAACGTGTCGAAAAGACAAGTTACTTACTTGTGGTAAACGACTCAGGGCACTTCCATTTACCATACATTCTTCTATTTCGGCGACTAATGCTTGCTCCAATTTATCTCTCAATTTGCCAACTCTAATTGCTTCAGTATCCATTTCTGCTTGGGCGATTTCCGCAGCCTTACCAAAGCCAACTATGCCCGGTACATTTAATGTCCCCGAACGCATTCCTTCCTCATGTCCGCCGCCATCAATTTGTGCCGTCAATTTAACTCTCGGTCTTTTTCTATTGACAAATAAAGCACCTACACCCTTAGGGCCATACATTTTATGAGCTGTAAAAGCCATCAAATGAATGCCATATTCTTTAGGATTGGTTGGAATTTTCCCTACGGCTTGCGTCGCATCACTAAAGAATAACACTCCTTTTTCATCACATATTTTGCCAATCTCTGCCATAGGTTGTAGGACACCCGTCTCATTATTTGCCCACATAATAGCCACTAAAACAGTTGTCTTTTTTATCGCTGCTTTTAATGCTGCTAAGTCAATAAGTCCTGCTTCATCTACTTTTAAATAAGTGACTTCTCCACCTCGTTTTTCAATATGCAAACAGGTATCTAAAACTGCCTTATGCTCTGTTTCTACAGTAATAATATGATTGCCTTTTCGCCGATACATTTCAAATACACCTTTGAGGGCTAAATTATCTCCTTCGGTTGCGCCAGAAGTAAAAATAATTTCTCGTTCTTCTGCTCCAATTAAATTGGCAATTTGATTTCTTGCATGTGAAACCGCTTCTTCTGCTTCCCACCCATATGGATGGCTTCTACTAGCTGCATTACCTGCCATCGTTGTAAAAAACGGCAACATTGCTTCTAGTACTCTTGGGTCGCAAGGGGTTGTAGAATTATAATCTAAATATATTCTTTGATTTTTTTTCATGGTTTATTATTGTACTTCACGAAAATAACCAATTTTTCTGATTTTATGAACTGATAGCAATAAGAAAACCCTTTGCAATATTTCTACTACAAAGGGTTTCTTTTTATTTAGAAAGGAAAATATAATTATCCTTCTGTCTTTTCTTCTACTGGTTGCTCTTCATTAGCAATTACTGTAATGGCAGCTCCATCTGTTACCACTTCGTCGAATTCTTCTGAAAGAACTGTTTCTGTTTCTACTACTGTCTCAGATGTTGTTGCCGCTGTTGCAGTCGCCGCTACTACTGTTTCTGGTGCAGTCTCTACACTTGCTTCTGATGTAGCAGTCGCTGT
>CAYMSC010000047.1:0-4197 GCA_964392805.1 uncultured Saprospiraceae bacterium | reverse complement strand
GCAGTCGCTGTTACTTCGGGTTCAGTAGTAGTAGTTTCCACTACTGCATCAGGAGTTGCTTTTTCTACGGGTTTACTTGCTGCGTCAGTTGCAACTTTTACCACAGCTGCGGCCGCTACACTTTTAGCACCTAAAGCTACTGCTGCTTTCTCTAACTTATCATCATCATCTTTGCGAGCAAGTGCTGTTGCCGCTATTGATTGAGCAATTTTTTCTTTTGCTGCTGCTTTAGCTGCTGCAATTTCGCCCTGTTTCTGACGCTTAGACTCTTTTTCTTTTTGCCCCGCAATTCTTCTTTCTAAGTCCGTTTTAGTTTGAAGCATTTCCTTCAATTTTTCCGTCTTAGAACGAATACGTTCTTTGGTCATCTTAATTTTAGCTTGTCGAATTTGCGCCTCTAATTGACCATCAGAGGAATCAATTTTCCTTTGCTGAAAAGCAAGGTCATCTTCATCCCGTGCAATGGATTTTTGCATCTTTTCTATCGCCCCCAACAAACCTTTATATCTACGATTTAAGCGGTCTAAGGCAGAAGATTCGTTATTGGCATTCGGGCCAAAACGTTTCTCTTTGACCACTTTGAAAGTCGCATCTAAACGTTCCCATATTTTGGAACGATGCTCTCTAGTTAGTTTTATTTCTCTAAAATTTCTTTGAAGCTCTTTCAATTCATCAAAAAGGGCAGGCAATCTAGTTCCTTCTTCTGCTCTCTTTTCCAAATCAGTTAAGGTCAGAATGAATTGGTCATGATGACCTTGAGAAGCTTGTCGAAACTCTTCATCCAAGGCAGAACGCAATTCTTTCATCTTACCAAATAAGCCGTTGGTATCATCTCTTAAAGCATCTGCATGGCCTCTTAATAAGTTTCTTTCTCGGACTTGGTCTTGCACCTTCGCCCAAAAAGTTTTTAACTCGTTCCAAGTATCATTATTAAATGATTTTAGCGCTGCTACTTTTCCTTTAAGTTCAGCCAACTCTGCTTGGTAAACTTCATTCAACTTAGAGGATAGCACGACAAAATGCCATTCTGTTTGTGCACGTTGAATAATGTCTCCTCTTTCTACCTTTATTTCAACAGGTAAAAGACTTTCAGTCATCGAAAGTTCTCTTTCAAGGTGAGTTGCACTTTCTGGGAAGGGAACGGCTACATCATTTCTCCAATCGCCTAACAATTGTCGGGCAAATTCGTCTGTGGCTACAGCTTCTGGGAAAGTCCAAATATCTACCTTGTTATCCTCTGGTTTTAATTGCATCGCAATTAAAATCTTCTCTTCCGTTGCGTTGGAGCCCCACAAAACAAGTTTAGTCTTCATATTATACAAGTATGTGTTATACGTAAAACGGTTTTTAAGCCGCTAATTAAAACTCAATGAATCCTTTTTAGTTTCAAAGTGATTCACTCTAGTAAATTAATACAAAATACATCAAAGTGTTTGATACATTATTGGATTTGGTTTATCTCATTGATTAAAATATTTTATTTTAATCTTCTGCCCCAAATCCAATAATGTATTATCTGGTCATTTACTAACGATTAAGCTTTGAATCAGCAAGCAATACATTTAATACTGAAAAAAAGCTTACCTGTTACGTAAATTTAACAATATAAAATATTATTTTCCAAATATTTAACCCCCTCAAGTCATTTTTTAGGGTTAAACAGCCATTTTTTCGCCTCCTACAAGGTTTTTAGCTACTAAATACTCTGCAATTTGCACTGCATTCGTTGCCGCCCCTTTTCTTAGGTTATCCGCTACAACCCAGATATTTAAGGCATTATCCGCTGATTCGTCTCTACGAATTCTACCTACAAAAACCTCATCTTCATTCTTTGCAAAGCGTGGCATTGGATAACTGTCCTTCGTTATATCATCTAAAACAATTACGCCCTCTTCATCCATTAAGAGCTGCTTTACATCAGCGACTTCGTATGGTTTAGCAAATTCTATATTCACTGTTTCTGAATGTCCGCCATGTACTGGGACTCTCACTGCTGTTGCTGTAATTCTCAAACTATCATCTCCAAAAATCTTTTTGGTTTCATGAACCAATTTCATTTCTTCCTTGGTGTAATCGTTGTCTAAGAAAATATCACAATGAGGTATACAGTTATCAAAGATTGGATGAGCATACGCCATTTCCTCTTTTGCTAAAGGCGTATCGTGCTTTTCTGCTTCATACTGCTTTACGGCTTTCACGCCCGTCCCCGTTATGGATTGATACGTTGAAATGACCAATCTTTTTATCTTGTATGCTTTATGCAATGGCTTCAAAGCAACTACCATCTGTATAGTTGAACAATTTGGGTTGGCAATAATTTTATCTGTCTTTGTTAATTCGTTGGCATTGACTTCTGGAACTATCAACTTCTTTGAAGGGTCCATTCTCCATGCTGAAGAGTTATCAACAACCGTTGTGCCTACTGCTGCAAATTTAGGTGCCCATTCTTTAGAAACACTTCCACCCGCAGAAAAAATAGCTATATCTGGTTTGGCTGCTAAAGCTGTTTCTAAACCAATAATCGTATGTTCTTTTCCTTTGAAAGTCAATTTTTTTCCAACAGACCGCGCAGAAGCGACTGGTAAAAATTCAGTAATTGGAAAATTTCTTTCCGTTAGTACCTCACACATTACAGTACCAACTAATCCGGTTACGCCAACAACAGCAACTTTCATCTTTCAAAAATTGTTTATTAGATGTTTTATAAATGGTTAATTTAGATTGATAAATAATTTATCCTTCTTTAAATTTTAAGGCATTTATTTTTCATCTTTTATTAAAGTAATTAAACATACGAACTATCTTTGATATTTGTTGCTAACTCGCAAAAAATCTATTAGATTAACGTGTTCAGTATATTCGTTAATTTTAAGTTTGCAAAGATAGGAGCATTTTATGTTTATTGCTACAATAAAGGCATAGAAACCTATTAGTTGTCTGTATTATATGCACATTATAGCTCCTACAAGTTCTTAATCATGAGTCTTTTTTCTGTTCTATACATTTTTTTGTCTACTTTCGTTCCACTTTATCCACAATTAACGGATAATATTTTGGCTGGTAATATTGATAACACTTTTACCATTACACCTATCGAAGTTGCCGAACAATACGACATTATCATCAATGAAATCATGGAAGATGCCACCCTAAGCGGTGGAGGTACTTTAGGCTTGCCCGAAGCAGAATATATAGAATTATATAATCGAAGCAACAAAACCATCAATTTGGAAGGCTTTACTTTTTCTGACGGAAGCTCAACCATTGCTACTTTTCCTGCTTATCAAATGTCACCAGACACCTATTTAATTATTGGCAAAACTACTGCAAGTACACTTAGTGATTTAGGGGAGTTTTTAGGCCTAGTTAATTTTCCTACCCTTGGCACAGCAGAAGAACTGGTCTTAAAAGATGAATTTGGAGAAATTATAGATGTCGTTAGTTATACCCAAGATTGGTATGGCAATGCTACTTTTGCGGGGGGTAGTTATGCTTTGGAAAGAATCAATCCTGATAATCCATGCGTTGGTAGAGATAACTGGCAAGAGTCTACTTCTTTTTTAGGGGGTACGCCCGGTAAAGAAAATGCGGTATTTGATGTATCCACTTCTTTTTCTACACTTAACGTAGTCGATGCTTATCCAATTACTGCCACTCAAATAAGATTGACCTTTGATAAAAATATTGAGGTCGATGGGTTAATGGATTTATCCAATTTTTCCATTACTAATAATATCGTTACGAATGCCATTTTATTGGAAAATAATTTTAATCAAATCTTGCTTGACCTACAAAATCCTTTAGTTGTCAATCAAATTGAAACCATTTCTCTGGCTACTTCTTTTAGTGATTGTCTTGGTAATCCTATTGACGGACAATCTAGCCATTTAATTGCCTTAGCAGATTTAGCGAAACCAAGTGATATACTCCTCAATGAAATTTTATTTAATCCACAAACAGGTGGTGTCGATTTTTTAGAATTACTCAATCATTCTGATAAAGTTATTGACTTAAAGTCTTTATTTTTAGCTAACCAAACATTAACACCCCCTCAATTAAAACCCATTGAAACCGAAAAATTATTATTCCCCAATGATTTTGCAGTTTTGACGGAAAACCCTATGGATATTAACAATAGATATACTGTAGAAAATCCAAGGGCATTATACGCTCAAGACTTACCTACTTTTGCAGACA
>CAYMSC010000046.1:12133-21415 GCA_964392805.1 uncultured Saprospiraceae bacterium | reverse complement strand
TAAATACGAATTATGCCTTGAAAATTAGGCGATTACACGGGAATGAATGTATTGTTTTTTCTCCTTTTGAATTATTCTCTTTTGTGCTTCAATAATACCCTTTGCTTCGTCAATTTTTATAATTTCTAACCAATTATAAAGTCCCATAATAAAAAAAAGCTGCTTCCAATAATTGGAAACAGCCCTTTTGGAAATGTGTTGGGATTTAATTTGTCGTATTATTGAATACGAATGATTTTTTTAGTAATCGTTTCCCCATTAGCCCTAAGTTGCACATGCAATAGACCAGCAGGAAGGTTTATGGCATCAAGTGGATATTCCTAAATTCCTTTTTCCAGCCATTCTTTTTGTACCACTTTTTGTGGTTCCTGTCCTGTCGAAGAAAGTATGACTAGGCTCGTTTCACTGGTTTTGGTTAAGGTGAAAATAACCAAAGTGTTTTGTTGAAATGGATTTGGACTTACTTTTAAATCTGAATCTTTGAGTATTGGTGTTACTAATAGGCTGCTATTGAGCGCAAGTGAGCAGAAATAGCTTTATCCTTCTCTTTAGGACAAAAGATTGACAATTTATTGAATTCTCAGATACAAGTTTGCAGTTATCTCAACTTTAATTGATTTCGTCGCATTATTTCCACCGCTTACCTATAAAAATAATATATTGCAATAAATTAGATTAATTTGCCTATCAAAAGCAACCTTAAAAAAATGGGCAGTGCATCGAATGTAAGACTATGTGTTGGTGCGAGGCTACAGCCTCGTTCCGCTATTTAGAGTGTCAGATTAAAAATTGATAAAAAATCCGTAGCTAACTTAATCCGTAGCTAAAAAATAGGAGCTACGGATTTAACGAGCTAGACGATATTTTAAATATTCTTAGTAACGACGAAATAATAAGTTGGTCATCTGGACGAGCTTATTTTGGTTCTAGTTTTTCTTTAAAAGAGGGAGTATTGTTGATACTATGACCGATTTTAAAGTAAAAATAGGATCAAAAGAAGCCGTCCTAGATGTTCAAGTTATTGTTTTGCCGTTACTTATTATTAATAGTATTAATTATGAAAACAACTGACTGTAAAAACCTGTTATGGGTCTTCTTTTTATTGACTTTTTTACCTTTTATCAATTTTGCCCAACAAAGTGAGGTCTTATTAACCAATAGCCAAACTTTTGAAATAGAAGCTTACAAAGGCATTGAAGGCACCCCTTATTTTTTTGAAAAATGGCAATATGGCAAAGTTGCGAGTAAAGATGCCGAAGAAAAACAAGAACAATTGTATTTATTGAATTTTAATGGTTATACTAAAAGCTTTGAGATTAGAAAAGACAATCGCTTTATTACCCTAGATGAGAAATTCTATGATAGAATTATTGTTGATACAAAAGAAGATGGTGTAGAAAAAACCTTACTTTTTAAAAACAATGTGCATCCAATATATAAAAATCGCTTCATGAAAGTGGTGTTTGAGGGTACTGACATTCTAGTTTTGCAAGACTTTCAAAAACGTATAGTAGAACGGGAGAAAAAGACCTATGACGGGCCGATTACCGTTCAGAAATTTAGTGATGATATCACTTATTATTTTATAAAAGATAAAAAGGCAAATGCCTTTAAATTAAAAAAGAAAACAATTATGGGCTTGTTCAAAAGTCACAATGGAGCAATGAAAAACTATGTAAAAGATAATAAACTGAAATTAAATAATGAGTTAGAGTTAATTCAAATAATGAATCATTTTGAGCAATTAAATCATCCAAAATAGATGGTTGTATAGAATAAAGACCCTGTACTACTGCATATCTTCTGAAATATGTTGTCCTGCTTTCCAATAAAAATAAATGCAACCTAAATAAACCACAGAGACGATAAATAAAGAATACCGTAGAGATTCTACCCCATAAATAGGTGTTAAATAATCGCTTAAAATGCCTATGAAAAGAGGACCTAAACCAATTCCAATTAGGTTAAGTACAAAATAGTAAACGGCACTAGACATAGCCCTCATTTCCACACTAACTACTCCTTGGGTAACGGTTAACAAAGCTCCCATATTTAAAGAAAATAAAACGTTGGGAATAAAATAGCAAAGAATAGCACCCATTCTATTTCCTGTAAAAAGCGTGTAAAAGGAGAATGGAATAGTCAGAATAATCGAAACAATACCTATCCACATGTACCATCGAATGTCTCTTTTGACCAATTTTTTGACAATAAAACCGCCCGAAAAAGCACCAATTCCACCTCCAATTCCTACGGAAATGGCAAGAAAAAGACCTACTTGAATGACACTCATTTCGTGAACCCGAATAAAAAAAGAAGGTATCCAATTAGCAAAAGCATATCCCACAAAAGAATGTAAACCACTTGCAAAAAGTATATAGACATAAGTTTTTCTAGCGAATAAATATTGAATGGCTTCTTTAAATTTTAGCCTTGGAGCTTCCACAAAATTCGGGTCAGAATAACCTCTAGGTGGTTCTTTAACAAACCTCATAAAGTAAGCAGCTAAAAGAATACCAGGAAACCCCAGATAAATAAATGCTCTACGCCAACCAATCTGACTTTCTAAAATACCACCCATTGAGAAACCTAAAAATAAGCCTATATATACACTGGTCGCATAAATAGCAAAAGCTACTGATCGGTCTTCTTTTTTAAAATAATCAGAAATCATTGCTTGCGAGGCGGGAGCGCTACCTGCTTCTCCAACGCCAACACCAATTCGAACCAATAAAATTTGTAGGAAATTTTGCACAAAACCTGTAATAGCAGTCATAAAACTCCAAACGGCTAAGGAAATACTGACTACATTGCGGCGATTATTGCTATCCGCATAGCGAGCAATCGGAATACCTACTAAGCAATAAAAAATGGCAAAGGCTAAGCCTGTCATTAGCCCTAATTGCGTATCAGATAGATCTAATTCTGCTTTGATTGGCTCTTGTAAAATGACGATGAGCTGGCGGTCAAAAAAATTAAGCGTGCCAACTAAGGTTAACATTCCTAGCACATACCATTTATACTTTTCAGAAAATAAAGGTGTATTAGCGGAGTTTTTGATTATTTCGTTTTGTTTAGACATCGGCTTAAAGGTAAATAAAATGGTTAATTTTTTAGAAGACCTTGTCCTTTTTTGAAAGTTATTTTAGTAATTATGCCTGAATTTATTTGTTATTATGGAAAAAAACAGAACCAAAGGATTTATTTTTATCATCTCTGCTACTATTTTGTGGGCTTTTGCGGGCCCATTAGCTAAATATCTTTTTGGTGTAGGTATTTCACCGACCGATTTGGTACAGGCTAGAGTTTCTTATTCTTGCCTAATCTTAATATTCATTTTTAGCTGTTTCTATCGAGAAGGACTCAAGATTGATACTAAGGATATTGGTTATTTTGCCTTGTTGGGTATTGGAGGTTTTGCCTTAGTGCAATACACGTATTTTTATGCCATCAGCAAATTAGATGTAGGAATTGCCATTTCATTGCAATACACTGCTCCAACTATGATTGTGATTTATACGGCTCTTTTTCGGAAAGAAAGAATTGTCTTTAGAACGATAATCGCTATTCTATTAGCATTGATTGGTTGTTTTTTAGTTATCGGTGCTTATCAAGCAGATTGGACCAATCTAAATTGGGTGGGTATTTTAGTTGCCTTATTATCCGCTTTAACTTTTGCTTTTTATACCCTTTATGGGGAGAAGGGGCTACAGAAATATTCTCCTTGGACGGTATTTTTTTATGTGGTCTTGTTTGCCGCTATTTTTTGGAATATTATTCATCCACCCTTTGTACTGATAGGACAAGGTTGGAGTTGGGAAGTTTGGTTAGGTATATGGGGAGTGGCTATTTTCGGTACTTTGATTCCATTTGCTTTGTTTTTTATTGCCTTAAAAGAATTAGACCCGATTCGATTAACAGTTACGTCTACTTTAGAGCCTATTTTTGCTTCGATTGTTGCTTTTATCGCATTGGGAGAAGCATTGAGTTTTTTGCAAATTAGTGGTGGTTTTTTAATTATTATTTCTGTTATTTTGATGGCAACTAAGTAATAACGAAAAAATAACTTCCGCATTTGATTTTTCAATTGAATGTTTTTATCATAGGTTTTCAACCCATTACAAAAAAATCCATTTGAAAAATGCGGAACTTATTTTTTCGTCGGCTCTAAGCGTCCAGAATCCGTTGTTTAATTACCTCACCGCTCCTTATTAAAAAACACCCCAATATAATTTAGGTATTGTTCGGCAGTCATTAGTTGGTCCCATTCATTTGGAACACTAGCTACCATTTTTACCAACCAGCATTCATAAGGTGTTTTATTCAACAGCTCAGGTTGTTTTATTAATGATTCATTAACAGCAATAATTTTCCCACTTAAAGGCATTGAAATATCTGTGGCTGTTTTAGTTGATTCGACTACTGCATAAGGTTGACCCTGTTGAAAAGATTCACCTATTTTTGGCAATGCTATAAAGTTGATGTCTCCAAATACCGTTTGAGCAAAATCGGTGACTCCTAATGAGAAATCGGTCTGAAGTTGGACCGCCCATTCATTCGTTTCGTAATATTTAGCGATTAAATTTATTTTTTTCATACTTTAAATTTAAAAAGCAATTTAGTAATAGTTAATAAATTATTGAGGAGGTTAAAGCAATTATATCAATTTATTTAGAAGGTGAAATAGAAAAAAGAATTCTGATTATAACAATAGAATTTTAAATAATGAATTATAAACAATTGTTAATTAAGTGTATATACATTATTTAAATAAATTATTTAATAAAATTACTTTTGATTTATTTTTTTTAATACCATAAATTTTTGAGTACGAATGACTTATGTTGAAAATAAATAATATTTAAAAGCTTAACAGCTATTATTTTGAAGAATAAAAAATATGTAAATTTATACTAATATAATATAAAAAAATAAAAGGTTTTGAGTACTTTTATGACTCATTATCAACTTGACCTAAATCAAATTTAAAAATGTAATAGCAGAAAACTGTTATTTACTGTATTGTGCTTATTGTTACAAATCTATTTGGACAAGCTCTTACAATCAATAAAACAATTTTCCTTTTCAAGATTTTACCGATTTATCTTACCTATTACATGATTATAATTCAATCTTTTTTAGCAAAAAAACAACAGGATTATTGCTGTATATTTTTTGGTAAATAATTGAATGCTTTCCCGAGATACTAATTTCATTATATTGTTATAGCTGTTTTGTAATGACTTGTTCCTTATGAAGCTTAGGCTTTCTATGCCTTAGAAGCAAAGAGGAAAACAGAAATAATAGCAGACTTTATCGTCCGAATTGGTTTTATATTTCTGGCTTCAGACCTATTCATTTGAGTGGTCTAATAGCAAGTATTATTTTATTTTTTAACACTTATAAATTTATTAAACACCACTAGCAAGCAAGTAGCTTGTTTATTACTCACATTTTTAATTTGAACACAATGAAAAAGTTTACTACAACCTTAATTTTACTCTTATTTTTAAGTTGGCTAGTGCCGACAGAAAAACTACATGCACAAGATTTATTTGAATGTGAATTGGATTTCACCCTTACCCCAATTGGCCTTTGTGGCGATGATTTAGGGATGGTTGAAGTTAATATTACTGGTGGATTTGGTACATATCATGTTTGCTGGGTTAGCAATAATAATTCTATCAATGAAACAGAGACCGTTAGAGGGTCGGAGTTGAGGGTAATTAATTTGCCGGCAGGCGCTTATTCTTTTTTGGTGACTGATGAATTTTCCAAATGTAGCAAAATTATAAATACAATGGTTGATTTTAATTTCTTGCGAGGAAATTTTGAAGTCAATGGAAGTAATGCTAGATGTAATGGTTTAGGGTCTATAGCAGTCAATATTACAGGGAATAATAGTGTGGTACCTCCTTATAATTTGACAATTACAGGACCGGTATCTAGACAAGGGGTGGCGAATAACAACCAATTTAAAATATTTAATTTGCCATCGGGAGACTATGAAATTAAATTTGAAAGAGATGGTTGTCGAAAAGTTATTCAAGCAACTGTTGGTGTAGAAGAAGGATTACCTGATTTTGAATTGGTGGCACCAATAGATGACTGCGGTATTAATATTGGTGCAGCAGATGTACTCATTCAAGATGGAGAAGGTCCATTTCAGTTATCATGGGAAGGTCCAACTGAAGGAGCTGTTATGGTAGACAGTAGTGTTTCTGTATTTGGTTTACAGACAGGTGCTTATAAATTTACAGTAGAAGATGCTGAAGGCTGTAGCGCACTTCGGTTTTTGGAGTTGAATGCGACTTCTTTAGCTTTGTCAACAGAAAAAGTATCTAATGCTTTAAATGGAGGAAGAGGTTTTGTTAAGTTAGCTATTCAAGGTGGCGTACCGGGTTTTTCTATAACCTGGGATGGGATAGAAACTGGCGAAAGAACGGATATTATAAGAGATGAAGTAATTTCTTTACCAGCAGGTACTTTTGATTTGGAGGTAACAGATGCTGCGGGATGTAGCGATTTCATAACGATAACTATTGAAGCAGAGATAGACGCTATTGGTTTAAACGAAAATTCTGGAGGACATAGATTTGGTGACCTTGATAATACTAATTTATTGACGAATGATACACCATTGGTACAACAAAATTATCCAAATCCTTTTGATAGTCAAACAACGATTCAATTTTCTTTACCAACTTCTTCAGAAGTGGAATTTTTAGTACATGATCATTTTGGTAGATTAGTGATGACTAAAAGAGAATTGTTAGGAGAAGGTCAACAGCAAATTGATATTAATGCGAATGATTTAGCTACTGGTTTATTTTTCTATACGATTATCACGGACGACTTTAAAGTCACTAAGCGTATGATTGTACGATAGTTTTCAGTTTTCAAAACATAGCCTTAATAAATTGGCTATTGCTTCAAATCCGGATTTCTTTAAATGGAATCCGGATTTTTTTGTTTAGGAATTTAGCAAAAAATAACCTACGTAGCCTAGCTAGGAGGATTGAAACACTTATTAAAATTGGAAGGTAAGGGGTTTAGCAAAAAATAACCTACGCAAATAAGCTAGGAGGATAGGTCCCACGGATTTAGCGGATCAGGCATGAACCCGTACGGGTGAACCGCTTGCGGACGGGAGGCCACGGATTTTCTTTTTATTTTGTATTATCATTTTTGCGTAGGTTATTATTTTCGTTTTCCCTAATTTCATTTTCATTTTATTAACCGTGCCACCGTTTTAACGGTAGCACGGTTAGTATAGTTACATCCGAGGCGGGACCTCCATCCCCAATAAATGCATCGCATTTTTCAAAGTTCGAGCAACAACTGCACTCAGTTTTAATCGAAAAGCCATTGCTCCTTCTGACTCAGATTTAAGGATATTAATATCGTGATAAAACTTATTGTACAACTTAGCCAAATCATAAGCAAATGCTGCTAAAACAGCTGGGTCATAAGCTAGTGCCGCTTCTTCAATTAAAGCAGGATATTGAGAAATTTTTAAAATCAAATCCTTTTCTTGTGGCTGTAAAGCAGTGTAATCAGCAGATAAATCCATATTCACCTCGGGTGCTTTTCGAGCCACGCCACTACATCGCACACAAGCATATTGTATATAAGGCCCTGTGTTTCCTTGCATTTCCACAGACTCCTGCGGATTAAAAACCATTCGCTTTTTAGCATTCACTTTAAGAATGAAATACTTTAAAGCACCTAAGCCAATCTGTCGGAAAGTATTGGCTTGTTCTGCTTTGCTCAAATCTACTAATTCTCCTCGTTCTAGGGCACTTTTTTGAGCTTCGGAAATTACCTCTGCTACTAAATCATCTGCATCCACGACGGTTCCTTCCCGTGATTTCATTCGACCTGTTGGCAAATCTACCATTCCGTAAGCCAAGTGATATAAACCTGCTGCATAGGGTTCTTCCAATCGTTTGAGGATTTCAAATACCCCTTGGAAGTGAGAAATTTGCTCATCTCCAACGACATAGACCACCTTTTCTGCTTGATAGTCATCATATCGCATTTGGGCAGTTCCTAAATCCTGAGAAGTATAAGTAGACGTACCATCACTTTTCAGAATGGTTTTTTTCTGCATCCCGATATTACTCAAATCCGTCCAAACTCGTTTGCCTTCTTTGAATAAAACCTTAGATTTTAGCCCTTTTTCAATCAATTCTTTACCTAATAAATAAGTATCGGATTCAAAGTATAATTTATCAAAAGTAACGCCTAATTTATCATAAGTTTTATCAAATCCTCCTAAAACCCAGCCATTCATTTTTTTCCACAAGGCTCGAACATCAGGGTCATTGGCTTCCCATTTGATTAACATGTCTTTTGCATCTCGACCTATATAACTGAATTCGTTGAAATAGTCATTTTTGTAGGCTTTGAAAAAATCAGTCTCGTCTTGGTCTTCTTTTTTCTTGGCTTTATAAAGGTCCTTCGCCTCATTAGTTTTTTGCCACTCTGTATATTCCTTGACTAATTCCGTATTAAATTTGACATAATATTTTCCAACTAAGTGGTCCCCTTTTATGTCTGAACTTTCAGGTGTTTCGCCATCTCCAAATCGCTGCCACGCCAGCATACTTTTACAAATAGCAATTCCTCGATCATTGACAATTTGTGTCTTAACAACTTCATATCCAGCCGCTTGGTAAATCATAGAACAAGACCAACCCAATAAAATATTTCGGATATGCCCTAAGTGCAATGGCTTATTGGTATTCGGAGAAGAATACTCAATCATAATCTTTTTGCCATTGGGAGCTTGTTGCCCATAGGTATCATTTGCTGCTATGGTTTCCAATAAACTGGTCCAATAACTGCTATCTACTGATAAATTTAAAAAACCATTGATAACATTATAAGCAGTAATATTCGGTGAGTTTTCTACGATATATTTGCCTAATTCTTCTCCAATATCTGCTGGTTTTTTCTTGGCAGCTTTGGTGTATGGAAAAACCACAACCGTATAATCACCTTCGAATTCTTTGCGAGTAGGGGATAGGGCTACCTTTTCGGCAGGAGTCTCCTGTCCATAAAGGGTTTGTACACCTGCTACTACATCTGCTGCTATTTGCTCTAGAATATTCATTGGTAATTTTCAATTTTCAATTTATAATTTTCAATTTTCAAGGGGCTTCAAAATACGCCATTGACAATTGACTATTAAATTTTATTTTTTAGTGACAAAAAAGGATACGTTAAACATCCATAATCCGTGTGGGAAATAAAATCCGTGAGGAAATAAAATCCGTG
>CAYMSC010000046.1:0-12033 GCA_964392805.1 uncultured Saprospiraceae bacterium | reverse complement strand
GGAAATAAAATCCGCTGGGGAAATAAAATCCGCTGGGAAAATAAATCTTCAGTTATCCCGATTATTTCATCCATTATTTAGCTAAGTATAATCAGTTCTATCAAAACGTTTTTTGGCAAACCATCAGCAACCAAGCTTAAAATGGGTGCAAAAATAGGATTTAAAACTAAATCTTGTTTAATTAATTTTAAAAAAAACAAAAATCTAAAAATATCTTGTCTCCGCTTTTATTAATTTTCAATGCTCTAACCCGTTTTCTGACAAAAAAATTCCCTTTTACCCTCCAAACTCAACATAATTTTCTTGTTTTATCAAATAAATTACAAAAAAATTAAACTTTCCTTACTCCTTTATACCTAAATTTCTTGAATTAAATCGTATTTTTGCAGCCGTTTTAGGGCTTTGTAGGTATCATTGGCCTACTTTTTAAAAAATTGGTAAACAGTTGAAGAATATTAGTAGCCTTCCTAAAATTCATTAACTGTAAACCGTGAACCGTAATAAATAATGATAACAGTAAGCGAATTAGGTGTTCAGTTTGGAAAGCGAGTATTGTTCGATGAGGTGAATTTGAAATTCAACCAAGGAAACTGCTACGGGGTGATTGGTGCAAATGGAGCAGGAAAGTCTACTTTTATGAAAGTAATGACTGGTGAATTATCTCCAAATAGGGGAGCGGTTAGTATTGAGAAAGGACAACGGGTAGCGGTTTTAAAACAAAATCACTTTGAGTTTGAAGAACACGGCGTTTTGGATACGGTGATGATGGGACATAAGGAATTGTACGATATTGCCCAAGAAAAGAATGCTATCTATATGAATCCTGATGCGACGGATGAGGAAGGATTACGAGCAGCGGATTTAGAAAATAAATATGGAGAAATGGGCGGTTGGACAGCGGAAAGTGATGCTGCAGAATTGTTGAGTCATATGGGCGTAAAGGAGCACTTACATTATAAGTTGATGAAGGAATTGAGTGGGCCACAAAAGGTAAAGGTGTTATTAGCACAGGCGCTTTTTGGCCACCCGGATATATTGATGTTGGATGAGCCTACCAACGATTTGGATGCAGAAACGGCAACATGGTTGGCAGACTTCTTAGCAGATTTTCCAAATATGGTGATTGTGATTTCTCATGATCGTTATTTTTTGGATATGGTCTGCACCCACATTGTGGATATCGATTTCAAAAAGATTAAAATCTTTACGGGTAACTATACATTCTGGTATGAGTCTTCGCAATTAATGGCGGCGCAGATGGCGAATAAGAATAAAAAGACGGAACAGAAGCGAAAGGAAATGATGGAATTTATCCAGCGCTTTAGCGCCAATGCTTCTAAATCTAAGCAAGCGACCTCCAGAAAGAAGGCTTTAGAAAAATTGAATTTAGAAGATATTCAACCTTCTACGCGAAAATATCCTTTCATAAATTTTAAACCAGAAAGAGCGGTAGGTGACCAAATTTTGAGAGTAAACAATTTGAGTAAGTTAGATCATAATGGCGAGGTACTATTTGCCAATGTCTCTTTTATCATGAATAAAGGCGAAAAAATTGCTTTGTTCGCAAGAGAATCGGCAGCACTCACTGCTTTTTACGATGTATTATCTGGTAAAACGGAACAATCTTCAGGAACGATTGAATTTGGACAAACAATTACTAACGCTTATTTGCCTAATGAGAATGAGGAATTTTTCTCTAATGAAAATGACCAAGAATTAATGGATTGGTTGCGTCAGTTTTCTGAAAATAAAGACGAACAATTTATTAGAGGTTTTTTAGGTCGGATGCTATTTTCAGGAGAAGAAGTTTATAAAAAAACGAGCGTATTGTCAGGAGGAGAGAAGGTAAGATGTATGTTGTCAAAAGTAATGTTGGCGCATCCAAATTTTTTATTGATGGATGAACCGACGAACCACTTAGATTTGGAATCTATCACTGCTTTGAATAATGCAATGAGAGATTTTCCTGGAAATATGATTTTTACCACCCATGACCATCAAATCATTTCTACTGCGGGTAATCGAATTATTGAGATTTCTCCAAATGGCATTATAGATACGTTAATGGATTATGAAGATTTTATCAAATCAGATAAGATTAAGAAGCAAAAGGCAACCTTGTACGGGGAAGTAATGGCGTAAATGATTGTTTGTTGTAGTGGGGCGAAAATAGCCTAGAGGAGGCTGTCTCATCTCTGTGGAACCATTATTACTAAATTTGCAATTCTCCAATAAAAATTGTGAATAAATATGAAGAAAAGTACTTTCGCTATTTTATTATCATTCCTCTATATTGGAACGATTCTTTCCCAAGAAAAAAATCAAATAACTTATACGGGCAATGAAGGGGTTTTCATAGAATATAATGCCAAGCATGTTTTGATTGATGCCTTACATGACCCGAATTCAAAGGTTTATGAATATACAAGAAAGCCCTATCGATTATTAATGACTAAAGGGAATCCACCTTTTGAACAAATAGACCTTTTCTTAGTGACGCATGTGCATGACGACCATTTTGATATCGATTTAACGATTGATTTTTTTGAAAAACATAAAGAAACCATTCTTGTTGCTCCGCAGCAAGTGATAGATACAATGGGGACTTTGACACATTTGGCTGCGCAATTTTATCCGCTAAGAGGCACAGATAATGGCGTGATGTATACGATGGATGGGATAAATATTCAGACTTTTCCACTTAAACATACTAATCCAAAGAAAAATGATTGGGTGGAAAATATGGCATATATACTTGATTTCGAGGGGCTTAAAATTATGCACATAGGTGATGCTGCATTTTCACCAGAAAACTTAAGTCAAATTAAAAAAGCAATTGGAAAAGGAGTCGATTATGCTATTTTACCATATTGGTTCTTTAAAAATAAAGAAAATATTGCTAAAGTTAAACAGGAAATCAAGGCTAAAAAATTTATTGCAGTCCACGTATTGACGATAGATGCTTCCAATTTTAGCAGGAAAATGAAAAAACGAATAAAGGAGTTTAATATGGATGTAGCAGTCTTTTTTAGTATTGGTCAATTTGAGACAATAAAAAAATGATAGTATTAACAGGGGCAGCAGGATTTATAGGGAGCTGTTTATGGCAACACTTAAATGATTTAGGGTATAAAGACCTAGTGATAGTTGACGAATTTAGCAGGGAAGATAAGGCAAAAAACTTACTAGGTAAGCAATTTAGAAAAAAAGTACATCGAGACCAATTGTTTGATTGGCTAGACCTAAATGGCAAGGATATAAAATTTGTTTATCATCTTGGAGCACGAACAGATACTACCGAAAAAAATAAGACCCTTTTTAATAAGCTGAACTTAAACTATTCTAAAAAATTATGGCGTTTTTGTTCTAAAAATAACCTACCTTTTATTTATGCTTCCAGTGCAGCTACTTATGGATTAGGCGAATATGGATATGAAGATAATCATGAAATAGTTGATGCTTTAAAACCATTAAATCCTTATGGCGATTCTAAAAATGATTTTGATAGATGGGCTTTAAAACAACCTTTTTCTCCTCCTCAATGGGCAGGATTAAAGTTCTTTAATGTGTATGGACCGAATGAGTACCACAAGGGGCGGATGGCTTCTGTAATTTTTCATGCTTTTAATCAAATTCAGGCGACTAATGAAATGAAACTTTTTAGGTCACATCGGCCTGATTTTATGGATGGTCAACAAAGTAGGGATTTTATTTTTGTAAAGGATGTAGTTAAAATTAGTGCTTTTTTTTTAGCCCATCAACCACAAAACGGTTTATACAATGTGGGGACGGGAAAAGCTCGAACCTTTTGGGATTTAGCCGTAAATACCTTTCGAGCTATGGATAAAGAAACAGCAATTACTTTTATAGATACGCCTATTGACATTAGAAATACCTACCAATATTATACCCAAGCAAATAAGATGAAATTATATCAAGCTGGTTATACCGACCCGTTCTATTCTTTAGAAGATGGAATAACGGAATACGTTCAGCATTATTTACTTCCTGCCAAATATTATTAATAAGTTTTTTAATAGACTTCTCATCTATAGCATTATAGAATTTGCTTGCATATACTGTATTTAGAGGGAAAACTAAATGCTTTTGATTTAGTAACAAACCAAAGCTAGGAATTAGTTTTTTTACCAAAAAAATGTTAAAAAATGTTAAATTTTTTTAATCCTCTTAATTGTCTGCAACAATAAATGTAATATTATAACATTACATAACTTCTCTCTATTAATAACTTTTAACTAAATGAAAATTAGTATGAGAACAAACCTTTTATTAAATGAAAAAAATTATTCCTTTTATCACTATTGCTACATTCTTCATGTTTGTCCTTTCGTGTGAAAAAGAAACAAAAAGTGAAGAATTGAGTTTTGATGGTATTGAAATTGGAAGAGTCATCAACGGTGACCCTATTTTTACCTATGATGTTGCAACATTAAAGAGACAATGGGCTTCACAGATTAACCGTAGCCCTGATTTAAACATCAAATTAACTTTTATTTCTATTGAAGAAAATAAAGATGGAATGTTTCTTTATGGAGAAGATGAGATTAATAATACTAAATCAAGATTTGATTTAGCAATGGATAATAATATTATTTACTATCCCCACACAAATAATAGTAGAAGTGTTGGTTGTACTACTACTTGTTCTGGATGTACAAGTACGAGGTCAGGCTCAAGAGGTGAATGTTCACCAATCGGTTTAGGTAATCAGACCTACTGCTCTAGTTGCTCTCAAGGGACTTGTTCAAAATCGGTATCTTGTGGCAATTTTTTTTAAAGATTAAAGATTAATTCTAAATAGACTAAAAAGTAACAGTCTCAAATAAAATTTGATGCTGCTACTGTCGTTTTTCCTTACAATAACAGATTTCGTAGTTGTTTAGGGCTAACCCCTTTAAGGGCTGACAATCAATCCAATGAAAAACAATCCGTTTGATTCATTTTTGTCATTTTAGAAAAAAGTGTAAATCAAAAGCATGTATTTCTTTGAAAATCAATTTACTATACCCAAAACTCATCTTATCTATCACCTCACCTAAAATCATTGTCAATCACACGAAGCGTATTATCTCCTATTTGATAAGTATTTATTAATTGTCCTTTGGGGCTTGGTGCATCAATACTATTTGGATGATTAATAATTGTTGAACTTGTAAAAATTCTTGCTTCATCCCACAAATTTTGATTGATAAAATGATGCAATAAGGTCGAACCTCCTTCTACCAAAAGAGAATTTAAGCCCTCATTTTTTAAACGATGAAGTATATTGGTCAATAAGCTATCATCAAAAGGAAGAAACCATTGATTGGTATTCGGGAAATTTACTTTTGCTGCATTCGGCTGACTGATAATAATATTCTTGCCAGTAGTATGCAAAGCGGCGGTATTAGCAGGTATTTTACCATCTCTTTTTAAAAGTAATTTGACTGGAGACGGACCAAAGTACAAACGATTGTTTAATTGAGGATTGTCTATTTTAAGCGTATTTGAGCCAACCATAATGGCATTAATTTCACTACGCCATTTATGTGTCAATCGTTTAGTCATGGGATTACTTATCCATATTTGTTGTCCTATTACGCCTATTTTATGGTTAGCTGATTGAGCATATTTTAAAATAATGTGTGGTCGATTTTTTTCAATGGAAGAAAAAAAGCCTTGCGTAATTTTTTTACCTTTTTTTTTCAAAATATTTACTTCGACTGCTACGCCTGCTGCTTTTAATTTTTCGACACTTTTACCCATTGTAGAAGGGTTGATATCAATGATACTAATAAAAACTTTAGGGATTTTATATTTCAAAATGGTATCAACGCAAGGAGGGGTTTTTCCAAAATTATTGCAAGGTTCTAAGGAAACATAAATGCTAGATTTTGATAGTAACGCTTTGTTTTTCAAGGAATTAATAGCATTTATTTCTGCATGTGGTCCTCCATAATATTGATGGAAACCTTCGCCAATTATTTTATCTTTATAGGTAATTACCGCACCCACTCTAGGGTTTGGAGCTACTTTTCCTGCTGCCAAACTAGCTAAATCAAAACATCGTTGAATACATAATTGATGATGGGTCATAGTTTAATACATTAAAATATGTTCAATTAAACTTTTAAAAGTAAATCTTTTATTTATATTTGCGTAAATAAATTTGAGGTTTAGAAATGCGCTAACACAAACATTTTTTACGATTAGTAATATTACCTACTAAAATAATTTTATTTAATGTTGCATATTGTTATTTTTTATGTAAATTTGTTAGGTGTTTAATCTCGTAATTTTGAGATAGCTTCTATAATCATTCTAACCATAAATCTTGGTTCTATCTACTAGTAATTGCGTCCAACTTTATTAAAACTAAGAAATCAC
This sequence comes from uncultured Saprospiraceae bacterium, assembly GCA_964392805.1. Taxonomy (GTDB): domain Bacteria; phylum Bacteroidota; class Bacteroidia; order Chitinophagales; family Saprospiraceae; genus JAFMDF01. Next base: position 5,646 of record CAYMSC010000046.1, on the reverse strand, counting down.
AACAATTTAATAGTTCAATAGTTTATTGATAATTAAAACGGCAAGTTTAGACCCCAAACTAATCTATTTATTAAACTTTTTAATTTGAGAGCGCGTGTTATACAAGGTAAAATTAAAAAATGCTGACGAAAATGTCCTCCTAGATGATGATGTTTACGAAGCATTAACGGCAGACCCTTATTTATCTAAGGTCGATTTCATTAATAACCTTCGCAGACACTCTAGTGGCTGTGCTGTTTTTCAAAAAACATGGAAAAAAGCAGAAGGAGGTTATAAGACAGAAACAATCTATTTACATAGACTTATTGCAGAAAGATTTTTAGAAGACACTAGAACTTCTAAAAAGAATTTAGTGGGAGCTAAAAATGGCAATAAATTAGATTGTAGATTAGAAAACATTTGTTGGAGAACAAGGTCGGTAGCTAGCCGACAACGAAAAACTAGCAGTAAAGTAGGCTATACTGGTGTTTACAAAGAAAATAACAGGTATCGTGCAGTAATTTCTGTAAATCGTAAATCTGTTCATATTGGAATGTTTGACACACCAGAAGAAGCGGCATTGGCCTACAACAAAAAATCTCGTGAACTTTATGGAGAAGATGGCAAAATAAATGTTATCCGTCCAAAAGGTAAAGATGAGTAAATCAATATAGTTGGGCAATTAACTATTTTTGGTTTCCCAATTAATTCCTATTGATTTAAAGAAATAGGCTAATTCTTATCTAATTTGAGTTAGACAAAAATAAAGCAATCAATTAACTATTCTTTTGCATTGTTTACAATGTTTCAAGTATAGTTAATGATTGCTTTTTTATTATTATGACGCTTTTCTCTACTATATTATCCTTCCCTTGCTCACTTTTTTCTATCTTTACAATTCATGTGCTACCAATTTTTTTGATAGTCTTACTATTTAAGGTCAATTTTGAAATTGAAGATTCATAAGCGCAGCGCACTAATGATGAATTTTGGTAAGTACTCAATAGTCCGTACTACCAGCTATCTTTATAAAGCACTACAATCAATATTAATAGACTTGAAATGCGGTATTTCTTTTTCTTTTTAGGCTTTCTTTTGCTAGGTGCTTGTACGGAGACGACGACTACTGCTCCTCCCCAGCAGCAACCCAATACGGAGATTTCTGCAACTCCTAAAAGCCGCACCTTACCAACTAATGCAAATCATATTACACAAAATGCTATCAAACAAACGAAATGTGTAATAGATGGAGAAGTTCTAGAAGAAAATGAATTGTGGCTTAAAGACCAAGCAAGACTTATTTGCATATTGGCCGATTCAAGTACCTACGATCCCAATTTTGGCATGAGCCATCGAATTTTAGAAGTGTATAATACTTATACTTGTTCTTTGGATTTAAAACTAAAACTTCCAGTTAATTTAAGCCCTGATTATCCCTATTTTTTAGCAGACATTAATTATAATAATGATAGTAAAATAGTAGCAATAAAAGCAGCAAAAACAATATATTGCCTTGATTTATCTACTAAAAAAATGCTACCTTTATTGACCCCTGTTTTCAAAGGCAATCGAGCAGATGTTGATGCTTCTACTGGCAATATCATTCGCTTAGAACTTTGGGAAAATTTTTTAATAGGCTATGCCCAAGATAGAGGTACTTTTGTTTTTGATTTGACCCCCCCAAATGGACCTAAGCCAATTTTACCTTTTGCAGAATACAAATTGGCTGAATCAAGCTTTAATGCTTTATTTTTACTATCTTCTGGTAATAATAACTATCAAGCTATATTACCAAGCTATGATTGGGAAGAAGAAACCTTTGCAATTAACCCCATTTATAAATCACCCATACCACTAAATACAGACGTACAGAAAAGTGCATTAGACAATCAATTCTTAGTTTTAAGGCAAGCCCAAAATAAAAATGCCCTATTAATAGATATGAAAGCTAGAGCGCACAAATCGCTTCCTGCTGAATTGATAGGAAAAAGCACCAAAGAAATTTTAGCTTGGGCTAAAGGCTAAACAAAGAGGAGGAAATGTTTGAAATAGACAAGCTCTTATAGTAAAAGTGAGCAGTTAGATTTGTACGATAAAAATAACCCATCAAATTTAATAGTATCTTTACCACCCCAATTGTAAAATTTCCCCTATTACTTTTTTAATTCCCCATTTATCAAAATAATTAGTTAAATTGGAGGTAGCTGTTTTCAGCATACCCTCCTTAAAAATTATGTTTCTCTGACAAATTCTGAGAAAGCGTCGATTTATTGCTAATTTTTTTCGCTCTCATAAGTAAGTAATAACGAAAAAATAACTTCCGCATTTGATTTTTCAATTGAATGTTTTTATCATAGGTTTTCAACCCATTACAAAAAAATCCATTTGAAAAATGCGGAACTTATTTTTTCGTCGTCTCTAAGAAAAAGATTGAAATCAAATCAACTATGGAATTTATTAGAAAACGAAAATTATTTTTTTAAAACTCAAATTATGAACAAACAACTTACTTCCTTACTAGGAGCTGTCCTATTTGTGATTTCTGTTATAGGGGCACAAGCACAAACAGCAAATGATTTTATTCAACCTTATGACGAACCTTTTCGACCGGGAATTAATTTAGGGTATTTCCCTGGATTAAGTAATGAAAATTTAGCAGATTTAGCGGGCGGCAACGCAGCTAATAATGTTCAAGGACTCGGTGCTAAATCTATCCGAACAGGTATTTTTAATGAATTTGTAGAAGTCTGGGGATACGATTTTCTGGAAGGGACCTATGATTATTTTGATGATAGAGGTCTAAAGGAGAATACCGTTATTGTGGGCTTTCCTGCTGCTTGGCAACGAGACCAAACCTTTCACTGTCCTGACCAACAATCTACCATGTTTGCTAATTTATATGATCCCATTTTTGATAATGGCGAAAATGGCACACCTGTTAATGACAATAATTTCTTAGCACTTTATTTATACCGTTTGGTGACCCAATATCAAGACCATGTACGGTTTTGGGAGATTTGGAATGAACCTGGGTCTGATTTACCAACTGGATTTCAAGTAGGCTGGAGAGAACCAGGTTTTCCAGGCAACTGGTGGGAAAACAACCCTGACCCTTGTGACAATATTTTACATGCACCTGTTACGCATTATGTCCGAACATTGAGAGTGGCTTATGAAGTCATAAAATCGGTAGACCCTAATGCCTACGTTTCTGTAGCTGGGTTTGGTTATCCTGCTTTTTTAGATGCTGTTCTAAGAAATACGGATAATCCTGTAGATGGAAGTCCTACTGCGGAATACCCGCTAGGAGGAGGTGCTTATTTTGATGTTTTTGGCAATCATGCCTACCCTCATTTTGATGGTACAACGACTAATTTTAGCGAAGGTCGATTTGAAAGACATTCAGATGTAGCTGCGGATGGAATCGTAACTAGAAGAGTAGAATTTGAAGAGGTATTAGCAAACTATGGTTATGATGGAAATACTTATCCACTAAAGCCTTCGATTATTACCGAAATGAATATTCCAAGGAAACGATTTGGAGATAACATAGGCGGGATAGAGGTGCAGACCAATTACATTATCAAAGCATTTATCAAAGCCAAAACCAATGATGTTTATGTCATTCATCCTTATAATATGATTGAAGAAGATGACTTCGAAACGGCGGGTTCAGAATTTGGTGTTATGGGGATGTACGAACGATTTAATACACCGGGCGAACAAGTGCCAACAGGTGAAGCTATTGCTTATAAAACAACTTCTGATTTATTATACAACACAACTTATGACGAGGCACGAACGGCAGCAATGCAAGTACCAGCAGGGCTTCGTGGACATGCTTTTCAAACGCCAGATGGCGAATATATTTATGCACTTTGGGCGGAAACTACCATCGACCTTTCGGAAGCAGCCAGTGGCGTTTATTCTTTTCCTACTAATTTTAATCTTGGAAATTTAGAGCTGATTGAATGGGATTATTCTCAAACATCAGCACGTGGCTCTATTAGCGGAACAAATATTCCTTTAGATGCAAGACCCATATTTTTAACAGCTTCATCAGGAACACCTCCGCCTCCACCACCACCTCCGCCTACCTCCTCGGATGGACCTAATTTAGCATTATCCTTAACCAGCTTAGATAATCAACCGGGCATCTATAATACGACTACTTTGGTTTTAACGGTAGAGAATTATGGAGACCAAGCCGCGGGAGCTACAAAAATTAATATGCCATTAGCGGCAGGTCAACTTGCCTACACGGGACATACCCAAGATGTGGGTAGTTATTTTAATTGGAATGGAGATTGGGATATACCCGCTATTCCTGCTGGAGTAACTTATACCTTGAGTATTGATGTTTTCACTTTAAGTGCCGAAGCAATTAACCTCTTTGCCGAAGTTACTCAGCAAGATTATGTCGATAGTGATTCTTCGCCTAATAATGGGACTTGTTGTGTACCCGTAGAAGATGATGAAGCTTTTGTTGCTTTAAATGCTAGTGACAGTGGGTGTATTTGTACCACTGAAGTAGCCCCTGTTTGTGGAAGTGATGGCCAAGTATATAGTAATGCTTGTTTAGCCGTTTGTGCGGGTATTACAGACTATACGGCGGGAGATTGTACAGTTGCACCTCCACCACCAAGTAATACGGATGGGATGGATTTGACCCTAGAAATGATGGTAGATAAACCAAATTTTTCGATTTACGAAACGGTCACTTTTTCTTTTGTTCTTAGAAACGAAGGCAATGTTACGGCAGAAAATATTCAACTTCAACTCAAAGGGTTTAATGATAATATAGCTTATGGCAATCACACCGTTTCCGATGGTGCCTATTTCGATTGGGTAGGAGAATGGAATATACCGAACATACCAGCAGGAGGTGCGGCGACATTAAGTCTTGGCTTATTTACCTTGCAAGATGCAGCATCTCAGACTATTTTTGCTCAGGTAGTATCGGCTTCTCCAACGGATAGCGATTCTACGCCAAATAATAATGCAGGTACAACGCCAGTAGAAGATGATGAAGCGGCAATTACCATTGTGCCAAGCAATAATTTAAATGGTAATACCGCTGAATTTAGAGCATTAGAAGATAGAACTACCTCTTATGTGATACAACAATTGATGCCAAATCCTGCTACGGATATTTTGAATATTCGTATTTTTAGTAAAAAGGAAACAGCGGCAAATTTGAAGGTATTAAATCCGCAAGGACAATTAATGATTCAACAGAAAGAAAGCGTGAAAGAAGGCGTTAATATCGCTCAAATTAGGGTAGATGAACTATCTTCGGGGATATATTACATACTGCTAGAAGGCACTGGTGGTCGGCTTACGCCTTTGAAATTTGTTAAACAAAGGTTATAAATTAACATGTTCGCCAAACGATGAACTATAAACGATGAACGATGAATTCGTAAAATTGAAAAGATAATCAGGTAAAAAACTGATATTAAGAAAATATTTTAAATATCGGCTAACTCGTCAAATCCGTTGCTAATATTAATCCCTTGCTAAATTTTTTTTCTCTACCGTACACTTTTTGAAAACGGCGGCTATGGCGGCTAAAACAAGGGGTTTGGGGTGAGTAAATCTTGATTTTTTATTAAAAAATCAAGATTTACTCACCCCAAAAGACTTCTTATTCGCACGTAGCATGAA
>CAYMSC010000045.1:16289-21465 GCA_964392805.1 uncultured Saprospiraceae bacterium | reverse complement strand
TGAGAAAAAGAAATAGGTTATTTCTCAAACAGTACGTGGAATATTTTGAGGAATAATAGCTGATAACATTGAAACCATTCTATAACTCAGCACTTAATCCATTCCGCTGAATAAGAGCATTTAAGTTCATCGTGGTTTCTTCAATTTTCTGAATCGTAAAAAAGAAGGCAGCCCCTTGACCAACCGTTGATTTAATACGGATGGAGCCTGAGAGTTGCTCCACTAATTTTTTAACCATAGCCAACCCTATTCCCGTACCTGCATATTCTGCTTGGCTGTGTAACCTTGAAAATAACTTAAATATTTGTTGCTGATGGGTTGCTGGAATGCCTATTCCGTTATCTGAAACTGCAAATTCCCAACCATTGTCAATCACGCTGCCACTAATGCTGATAATTGGTTTTTTTGTAGAAAACTTCATGCCATTGGTGATTAGGTTTTGAAAAATTTGACGAAGTTTTATTTCATCGGAAATAACAAAATCGGGCAGCTTATCATAGGTGATTGTTGCCTCCTTTTCCTCGATAATGATGGTTAATTCTTGACAAATTTGGTTAAGTAAAGTCCGTGGATTAATTTTTTGTAATTTGATACAGCGATTCTCGATAGAAGATAAAGCCAATAAATCAGTGACTAACATTTGTAAATTTTTTCCACCATTTTTGATAAATGCCAAATACTCTTTTTCTGCTTTTGAGAGCTTATTAAGGGCACTCCTTTCAAATAAATTAGTAAAAGATACAATCGTTCTTAAAGGGGCTTGTAAATCATGAGAAGCTAAAGCTGCAAACTTGCTTAAGTATAAATTGGATTCAATATACTTTTCCAATTCTATGTTTTTTTGTTTAATAGCTTCCGTTGCTAGGTACTCTTTCGTAATGTCTTTTTCGAAGGAAATGATTCTAGGGTTTTGATTTTTTGTCTTTTCTAAAATAGTTAGTAATTGGATTCTTATTTTATCTCCCTTTAGATTGTTAATCCAAAGATTCGCTTCATATTTTCCTTTCTTCTTTAAAGATTCATTGAGTTGTTTGAAGAATGCCTTTCTTGATATTCCTTCTATGGGTTCATCGGGTAAAAATTGGTGCGCGTCTATCATATTTAGTTTTTCTATAGAGTCGACGCCAAACATTTTCAATAATTTTTTGTTGCTCTTTAATATTTTTTTTGTTTTTAAATCTCTATATACGATGGCATCATTTGAATTATTTAGAATAGCTTCTAATTCATTATTATTTTGTCGTAAATCTTCAATCGACTTATCTTTTTCTTGATAGAGCGGGCGGTAAAAAAAGATAATTTCTATAAGAATTATTAGCATAATCCCTAACATCATTACGACCTCTATGATTCTTATAAATGTAAGTTTATCTTTCGCTCTGGCTTCTAACATTTTAACGATAGCCTCCATCTTTTCTAAATAGCGGGTCTGATTTTTGTTGATAGCTGATAAATGGGCTTTTGATATTGTTTTATTCGAATTTATATAATCTTTGATTACTTGGAGATTAGGAGAGATGGCTGCTAAAAGCTCTCTAGCTTCTGGATAATTAATTGCTTTAATTCCAAGGTCCTCACTTCCATTCAATAAATTATCATGCTTTTTTTCCCATTCTTCGAATAGACTATTTAATAAATCGGGAGAAGCATTTTCATTCACTATTTTGTAATATTCCAGATTGATTCGTTGACTAAGCATACGTTGCCTACCAGCTATATTGAGAATAGCAGCATCATCATTTTTTTTAGCTAACCGATATTGTATAAAAATTTGATTAATAAGCAGGGAAAGGAAGGTTATCAAAATAATATGATAATATTTTAGTTTCATGTTTATTGTTTTAATAGGGTCTGGAAGACCTATTATCAATTTTTTCTAAATGTTTGGGTATTTTTTCCTTTAATGAAACTAAATCTATCTAATTGGGAAGGAATCTATTTGAGGATTTGCAATAAATAAGCCAATAATGATTGATTAAAATCCGAAAATTGAAATTTTTATTACAAATTAATTTGTGAACTTAGTCTGTGGATACTCTGCCAATCTGTCATCCTGTCATATCAAGCCTGCTCAATTTACTCAATCTGACAGCAAAAAAATCCAATATCCGCACTTTTGACACCCCAAACCCTCAAATTTTGGCATGGCACATAGATTGATGTATACCTGTATGTTAAACAAGTCTAAAGTCTGACCCCTGACAGTGAAACGGTCTGGCATCTGACTTCTCATAATCAGTAATCAATAATAAAAATTAATAAAAAATGGGTAAAATTATAGGAATTGATTTAGGAACAACCAACTCCTGTGTTTCCGTGATGGAAGGAAATGAGCCAGTCGTTATCCCCAATGATGAGGGAGGAAGAACGACACCATCTGTTGTCGCATTTTTAGACAATGGAGAAAGAAAAATTGGTAATCCTGCCAAGCGTCAGGCGATTACCAATCCTACTAGAACAATTGCTTCTATTAAGCGATTTATGGGGTCTAGATTCACAGAAGTGAAAGACGAAGCTGGAAGAACTGCCTATAAAGCAGTAAAAGGAGACAACGATACCGTTAGAGTTGACATCGACGGTAGAAAATATACGCCGCAAGAAATTTCTGCAATGATTTTGCAGAAGATGAAAAAAACGGCAGAAGACTTTTTAGGGTCTACCGTAACCGAAGCAGTTATTACGGTACCTGCTTATTTTAATGATTCTCAAAGACAAGCGACGAAAGAAGCGGGAGAGATTGCAGGTTTGGATGTAAAAAGAATCATCAATGAGCCAACAGCAGCAGCCTTGGCTTATGGGTTAGATAAGAAGAATGCAGACATGACCATTGCGGTTTATGACCTTGGTGGTGGTACCTTTGATGTATCTATCCTAGAATTAGGAGATGGCGTATTTGAAGTGAAGTCTACGAATGGAGATACGCACTTAGGTGGGGATGATTTTGATAGAGTGTTGATTGACCACTTAGCAGAAACATTCTTGAAGCAAGAAAATATGGATTTGCGTAAAGACCCTATGGCTTTACAAAGATTGAAAGAAGCAGCAGAGAAGGCGAAGATTGAATTATCTTCTTCTACGAGTACGGAGGTAAACTTACCTTATGTAACTGCTGTAGACGGTGTGCCTAAGCACTTGGTGAAGAAAATCTCAAGAGCGGAGTTTGAAAAATTATCTTACGATTTAGTCCAAAGAACTTTAAAGCCTTGTCAAGAAGCATTAAAAGATTCTGGATTAGCAAAGTCTGAGATTGATGAAATTATCTTAGTCGGTGGTTCTACTAGAATTCCTGCTATCCAAGAAGCAGTTGAAAAATTCTTTGGTAAGAAGCCTAATAAAGGGGTAAATCCTGATGAAGTAGTAGCCGTAGGTGCTGCGATTCAAGGGGGTGTATTGAGTGGAGATGTGCAGGATGTCTTATTATTAGATGTAACGCCACTTTCTTTAGGTATCGAAACAATGGGTAACGTTTTTGATGTAGTTATCGAAGCGAACTCTACGATTCCTACTAAGAAGTCAAAAACCTATTCTACTGCTGCGGACAACCAACCTTCTGTGGAGATTCACATCTTACAAGGAGAGCGACCAATGGCGAAAGATAATAGACCAGTTGGACGATTTGTTTTGTCTGATATTCCACCTGCGCCAAGAGGTGTGCCTCAAATTGAAGTAACGTTTGATATGGATGCCAATGGTATCTTAAGCGTTTCTGCAAAAGACAAAGGCACCGGCAAAGAACAATCTATCCGAATCGAAGCTTCTACTGGTTTATCCAAAGAAGAAATCGAAAAGATGAAGGCAGAAGCAGAAGCAAATGCAGATGCAGATAGAAAAGAAAGAGAAAAAGTAGATAAATTAAACGGCGCGGATACCTTGATTTTCCAAACAGAAAAGCAGTTGAAAGAATTTGGAGAGAAGATTCCAGAAGAAAAGAAAGGTGTTATCGAAACGGCTGTTGCTGACTTGAAAACTGCACACCAAGCACAAGATTTGGATGCTATCGAAACAGCTTCTGCGGCATTGAATACTGCATGGCAAGCAGCTAGTCAAGATATGTACCAATCAGGTCAAGAAGGACCAACTGCGGATGCAGGTGGTGCTGGAGGCGAGCAAGGTGGCGGTGCTAACGATAGCGAAGATGTGCAAGATGTAGAGTTCGAAGAGGTAGAGGAGAAGTAAATTACAGGTTATTGAAGCATAACTTTCGAATAAAAAATTAAAGGTTGCTCTCGGTTTCGAGAGTGACCTTTTTTTCTTTGAGTTAGGATAGACCAATGTAAATTTTCAATTTTCAAAAGCGACACTTCGTCATTGAGAACTTACAGACCAATAACCAAAATCAATACAAATGAAAAAATTCTTTTTATGGTACTTGTGTAGTTTAATTGGGAGTTGCTTATTGATAGTAGGCATACTTTTTTATTATGATTTTTCGACTGACGAAATTTTTAGCAATTTACCGAATATTATGCGTCACGTATCTAAAAATTGGCTATTTTGGATAGGATTACTCCTACCTTATGCGCTTTTTCGATTGATTCAGTATTTAGTAAAAAGCTACAAAACACTTAGTTTTACTGATTTTTTAAAACGAGTTGGCCTTTGGATTGGCTCACCTATTATTGCAGTAATCGCTTTTTTGCAATTATCGGACTGGTATATTTACAAAGAAAATTTTGACTACCAATGGGATGTGAGTATTGAAAATAAAATGGATATAGCGACCAATTTTTTTGAAATTGATGATAAACAAAGAGGCGTACATCTTTTTGGCAAACTCGATAGCAATAGTCTAAAACCCTTGATAAAAAATAATGTAGAATGGATTACTTTAGTACCCTTTGGTGGACAAGATGATTATGATAGCCCTGAAATTAGGAGGAGTGGTGATAGTCTTAGAAGAGTGAAACGAGACTCCTCATTGGCAGAAAGAATTGCGATTTGTCATGCAAAAGGACTTAACGTATTCTTAAAACCACATATTTGGATTTCAGCTCCTACTGCTGGAAAATGGCGGTCAGATATTTTTCCAAAAAATGAAGAAAACTGGAATACTTGGTCAAAAAGTTACCGACAATTTATTTTACATTATGCGCACATAGCTGAACAAAACAAAGTGGAATTATTTTGTATTGGAACAGAATTTTCCAGATTAGTCCTAGAAAAACCAACTTTTTGG
>CAYMSC010000045.1:5792-16189 GCA_964392805.1 uncultured Saprospiraceae bacterium | reverse complement strand
TATGAATATCTTGAGGAAGCATAATAGAAAAATTTTATTGATTCACTAAAATCCTTAAAGATGACAAAATCCTTAAAATTTTCAAGCCTAATTTTTTTACTGCCGATTTTATTTGTTTTATCTTTAGTTGTGTTGGTTCACTTACCTTTTTATCAAACCGCTCCAGCATCGTTGACGTATGCGGTTATTTTTGACTTATTGTTAACCACCCCTTTGATTTATTTTCTAATTATTAGGAAAAAGGACATTCCAAAAATTACAGTAGTTTCTGTTTTTGTGTTATGTTTAATTATCGCTAACTATATTATCCCGCCAACTCATCAACCTTTTTTAAATCGGTTGGAATTTTGGCTAATACCGATAGTTGAATTTGGGGCGATTAGTTATGTTATTTTTAGTGCGCACAAAACAATTCGTCAATTTAAAGCAGAAAAGAAAGCAACCCCAGATTTTTATACCGCCATATGTTTAGCTTGCAAAGCGGCTTTGCCAAAAAGAGCCGCCATGCTTTTTGCTATGGAAATTTCGGTGATTTACTATGCTATATTCGCTTGGACTGCTAAACCAATACCAAAAGCCAACGAATTTACTAGCTATAAAAAAAACGGAGTTATATCCGTGGTGTATGCTTTGATGATGATATTTCTAGCAGAGACCTTTGCGGTTCACATGCTTGTTGGTAAATGGAATGAATTGTTTGCTTGGGTGCTGACTTGGTTTAGTTTATATGCTTGCATCCAATTATTTGCTTTGGCTCGTTCGTTACCAAGACGTTTGACCTATATTGATAAAGCAGAGAAAAAATTGTATTTGCGGTCTGGTTTTTTCAATGAAACGATGATTGATATAGAAAGTATTGTGGATATTAAATTAACTGCTAGGTCTTTGCCAGAAGATGGGAGTATCGTGAAATTTTCCGCACTTGGCGGTTTTGGTACACATAATATTATCCTGCATTTGAACGAAGAAACTGTTTTGCAGAGAATTTATGGCATTCAAAAGTCTTTTAAATCCTTGGCTATTTATATAGATGAGAAAGAATTGTTTGTTAAGCAGATGGAGGAATTTAGAAAGATTGATTAAGGTCAAAAGGGTAACACTGATAAGATGCATCCTAGCCCTCACCATACTCCGCTTTGCTTGATAGGATAAAGTTAGAAACCTATATCCCAAATTTGCTGATTATATCAATTTTTAAAATATTTTTTAATTTTGACACAGTTTAGTAGTAAGATAAAAATAAATGCAGATTCTTTAAAGTCGAACGATTAGCTAAAACACTTAAAATGAATCGTTTATTTAACTAATCGTCCGACGAGAATCTCCATTTATTTTTATCGCGTTCCTTATTAAACAAACCCCTAATGTCATAACAGCAATTATCGAACTTCGTTTTACTGTACATTTGTGTTATCTCTATGTATTTATTTCTAATTCTAATTACTTTTTTTAAGGTTTCTTATTAATTTCCAATCACTAAATTCTATAGGCAGGCTTTTTATAAAACTATTAGCATCGTCTTTATTATGAAAAACAAGATAGTTATCATGGATTAGTACGTCGAATCCTTTAGTGTCTTTATAGTATTCTTCTATGTCCTTTAAAGTTCTAATTATTTTAAGTTGAGGATTGTTTCTTGTTAAGACAGATAAATTTTCTTTAGAAATATTAATTCCAATGATTTCTAATAACTTTAAATTATCTAACTTCAATATCTTATTAATTTCATTATTAATATTAATTTTTGAATTACTTAATTTTAACTCTTCTAACTTGTCAAGTTTACCAAAATCTTTAGGCAACTTAATTATTGAACTCATTGTAAAATTTAGCTTCTTTAGATTTCTACATTTACTTATTGCATTTGGTAGAAATTGGATAGTTTCTGGTTTCTCATCATTGTTAAAAATAGAAGGGAAAATAGTAAATTCTTCTAAATTTTTTAACTGTTTAATACTTTTTGGTAGCTCTTCTATTTCTTGGAAGCTATAATTTATATATAAAAATTTTACTTCACTCGCAGATAATAAGGCAGAATCTATTGAATGAAAGAGTTTTTTTTGAGAGAAGCATATATCTATGGAAGAAAATATAAATAAAATAAATATAAAAAATCTTCTATTTTTCATGGTTTAGATATTTTAAGAAAATATTAGAGAATAAATTGATATTTAAAACTGCAAAAGATAGGCTTTTTTCAGTATAGTTTGGCAATAAATTCTTAACAATTGAATCAATACGCCTAGTTTTATTATAATTTTCTGGGGTTATATTTTTTTTAATTTTAGGTAGGCTATAACCAAAAGATGAAATTTTTTTATGAAAAGTTTGATTTCTTTTCTCAAGTATATAAATGATAAAGACTGATTTCTTTAGGCTTATCTCAATACATATTTGTTCCGGTATATAGTCTTTATCCTCTGTTTTTTTATCACTTATAATTAAAATAATGCTATTAGCATTTTTTAAATGACTCCAATTAATTGTTTGAACATATTCATTTATAAACTCTTTATTCAAAACACTCTTTAATCTATCTAAATCTCCATCTTTAATAACTTCATTCATCTTAACTGTAAATTTGTCTAATTAAATTAATAGGATAGTTTATATTTCAATGTAATCGCCAATTTTTAATAAATAAATGTTGAATCCCAATATCATTAAGTTAAGCAACTTCAATTAATACTTTGTGATTTTTCAAATATATAATGTGAAGCATTTACAGGGAAAAATTTAAAATATACAAATTTAATTTATGTAATTTGTATTTCAAAATTCCTTAAGGACACATTAAAAGTTATTAAAATTTAACCTAATCTAGTTACTTAACAAATGTAAAAAAGAAGAGAATAACTTTCCTTTGTAATAAATAAAGTGCTTGACTATCTGCTAAAAACTCCCTATTATTGTTAGGTAAACAGCAGATTAATTTTCTTTTTTAGGCATTGAAAGGTGAAGGCGTTTTTATAAAATAGTAGTTATTGTAATTTTACTTTAAAAACTATTTATATATTAATCCTCTTTCTTAATGTTTAAATACTGATTACTACTTTTAACAATAGTAGTTAAAATATGCTAGTTTTTGACATGAATATCGGTTTATCAAACATATATATGTAAAATAGATTAGATTTGTTTTCTAAAACTTACATTTCTTAAATTAGGTGTTATTTATAGTTTAGCTTATTTGGAATTTGGATGGATTAAATTTTGAATAATCCGAAGATTCACAATTTTTTTGGCGAATTAGTTAAACGATACATCAACATCATTTTATCCTACGATATTTACTATCCCTACCGATAAAACGAAGATTTAAGCTACATTTAAACAACACCATTACAGTCTAAAAAATTGATAGTACGATGACAAAATCATATGTTTTGTTATCGTTTTAAAGCATTATTGATGATATTTTCAATCAATTGTACCTTATCTGACAAAAGATAAGTCTTAACATTGTTGAACTTAATTACTGTCTTACGTAAAACCCTTCAATGCTATTTTAATTTTAAAATAGTATTATGGTAAATTTATTGATTACACATACTTGATAATTTTAAGCAAGAGGAGCATTTTTAAATTTATATTCCTCTGAAGATAAGATAACATAAAGATAGGCTAACTCAGAAAAGTATTTTAAGAAGGTTTCAAAAAATTAACACCACACCATTTTATAATAAATTATTATGCAACTGTTATAGCTGCGTATGTTTAAATATATAGAAACCTATCCTTAATCTACTTCCCTACACTTAGTCGCTTGTTTTTAATCAAAATTAAGAACTGTGCTAAAAACTTTACATTCTTTCAAAAATATTACCCTTGCCCTGTTCTTGGTGTTAAGCTTTCAGCTTCATGCCCAAGATATTCATTATTCTCAATTTGACCGTTCTCCATTAAATATCAATCCTGCTTTGACGGGATTATTTAAAGGCGATTTGCGTTTTATTGGCAACTATCGGAGTCAATGGAATAGAGTGCCTGTCAGTTATTTGACTTTTTCTGGTGGTGTGGAACAAAAATTCACCAATTCCAATTTTAAAAATAGTCTCTTTGCAGCTGGCATTCATTTGAATCACGATGAGGCGGGCGACTTAAAATTGAGTAATACAGGGATTAATCTTTCGGGGTCTTTTACTCGGCGATTGTCTAAAAAACATTATTTGACATTGGGGCTCCAAGTTAATGGCTCGCAACGAGGATTTGATGCTAGTGCATTAAGAGTAGACAGTCAATACAATGGGGATGCTTTTGATAGTAGCCTTTCCTCCCAAGAGAGTTTTGACAATAGCTCTGTTTTTTATGCTGATTTTTCTGGAGGTATTAATTACCGATTTCAGAATATCGAAAATAGAATGAAATTAGATTTTGGTGCAGCTATTTACCATGTAAATACCCCTAATCGAAGTTTTTTTAATGGTAGTGAAAATAATTTAGATCAACGACTTTCTGTTTATGGAACAACGACTTTTCAATTAGCGGAAATTTTTGATATTGGTCTACAAGCGATTGGTCAATTCCAAGGTCCGCATCAAGAAATACTGATTGGCGGAATGGGAAAAATCCATTTGAATCAAAAAAGAGACGAAGAGTTAGCATTTGGTCTTAGTGTATCTCACCGATTGGGAGATGCTTGGGTACCAAGCGTCATATTGGACTATCGAACATGGTCATTTGCCTTTAGTTATGATATAAACTCTTCTGATTTTAATATAGCTTCTTTTAGAAGAGGTGGGCCTGAATTTTCTGCGATTTATATTTTCTCAAAAGTTCGACCACCAAAGGAATTTGAAATTTGTCCATTGTTTTAAGGGTAGTCATTGGGCAATTCTATACCAAAAGATGCTTACAAAACAAGTGCTTTATTAAACATTCAATTTAAAAACGTCATAAACCTATAAACATCCACAGCGAAAATAATGAAAAAATGCTTTAGTCTCTTATTTATAATATGCCTGTTCCAGTTATTCGCTTTTACCCAAGCGGAAAGATTTGAAAAAGCAGTTAAAGAAGCCTTGAATAGTCAACAATTTTTTACTGATGATGACTTTTTTGGCATTAGTCCAAAGGATAGTTTAGCTATTGATGACCAGTTTCAGTTTTCTGAAGCTGCTCGCCGTATGTATGCTTTTGGATTAGCAGAAGCGGGATATTTAAGAGTGGTAAGGTTAGATACAATTGATGGAGATGCGGTGAATTATCCTGCTGCTATTTTTCAGGTTGGGGCAATGAAGCAACTACAAGGAGCGTATGCAGAGGCATTAAATTATTTTGAACAGTATATTTCTAGTCCACCACCAATAGACAATGAATATTTAACCTTAGCTAAAAAACATATAGACGATTGTAAGTTTGCAGTAAATAGAACAAAACGACTAGATAATCAATATAATGTAAATCATTTAGGTCCTGAAATTAATACAGCATTTAATGATTTTTCCCCATTGCTAGTCGGAGACAAGCTCTATTTTTCTTCCTTAAAATATCAAAAGGAAGAAAAAATGGACCCGCCTAGACTATTTTCAAAAACTTTGAGTTCAGAAAAGGAGAATCCTGCATTTCCTATTGATGGATTTAACGAACAAGAAAAATCGGTGGCGCACGTTTCGTTTACAAATAATCAACAAAGAGCTTATTTTACGATATGTGATTATATAGGAAAAAGTCGAAAAATACGCTGCAATATTTATTATCAAGACAAAAAAGCAGATGGAAGTTGGGAAAAGGCAGTCGCATTACCTGACTATATCAATCGAAAAGGTTTTACGGCTACACATCCAACTGTGATGTATGATGCAGAAGGTCAAACCGCCCTTTTATTTAGTTCTGATTGCCCTGGAGGCATCGGAAAAATGGATGTGTGGAAGACGAATATAAATGAACACGGGGAGTTTTCTAAACCTGTCAATTATACCGCAATTAATACAACTGGCAATGATTTAACGCCTTTTTTTCATCAACCAACTAATACGATTTACTTTAGTTCAGATGGCAGGATAGGTTTAGGAGGGTATGATATTTATGCTTATACGAATACAGGAGTCGAGCATTCAGGTTATCCATTGAACAGTAGCTTTAATGATACGCATTTTTCACTGGACCCAACAGGAGATCATGGTTACTTTTCATCCAGTCGACAAGGTTGTATGCGTTTGAGTGATTATGATATGGGCTGCCAAGATATTTTTGCTGCCACTTTTATTAATATAGATTTGGAAGCATTGGTGTATGATGATTTTACAAAACAAGATTTAGAGGGTGTGACGCTGCAATTATTTCGATTACCAGAAGGAAGAAATAAGGAATTAGATGTTTCAGGAGCCCCCTTTTTAATAGATACTCGAACTAATTCTTTAGATAATCAATTTCAATTTGATGCCTTGCTTCGAGATGAACGCTATCGCTTAGTTGCTACAAAAGAAGGTTTTATAGGAGATACCTTGGATTTTAATACAAGAGGAATTTCGGAATCTATTACTTTGATGAAGGACTTGTTTCTTGCGCCTGATATTTTTGAAATGGATTTGACGGCGCTGACTTTTGATAATCAATCTCAGTTTCCTTTAACCAATTGTATCGTCCAATTAATTGATTTAAACTCTGGAGAACGATTTATTAAAGACAATATCGAAGGGAATGATTTTTACTTTGATATTTTTTCCCAAAGAGATTACCGACTGATTGCTAGTTTGATTGGATATACGACCGACACACTCGATTTTAACACAAGAGATTATACAGAGGCTGATGGAATTATAGCTATTACTAAACGTTTATATTTAGAGCCAGGTGGTTTAGTGGCATTAGATGACCTACTACCTCTAACTTTGTATTTCGACAATGATTATCCAGACCCTAAGAGCAGAGAAATTACTACGGCGTCTAATTACGAAGCCTTGTATGCAGCTTATTATCGAAAGAAAAGGGAATTTATTGCTAATTATACGGAAGGAGTAGAAAGAGCCGACCTCAATTCTAAGACCAAAGAAATTACTTATTTTTTTGATAATGAATTAAAAGGTAACTATGATACCTTAGGCGTGTTCTCAGAGACTTTAATTAAATATTTACAACGAAATAATACGGCAGTCATTTCTATTAGAGGATATGCCAGTCCACTAGCTGCTACGGATTATAATGTCAATTTAGGGCGAAGGCGAGTGGATTGTTTGATGAATCATTTTGCAACTTATCGAGATGGTATGTTGCTCCGATATATAGAAAATGGTGCTTTGATATTAAAAGAAGTCTCCTTTGGAGAGGAAAAAGCAGATAGTAGGGTTAGTGAAAATCCAAAGGATAGAAAAAACGCTGTTTATAGCCCAGAGGCTTCCAGAGAAAGAAAAGTACAAATTGTAAAAATTACAATAGGCGACCAATCAGCAGGGGAATAAATGCTCTTGTAGTCAGCCATTGAAAATTGAAACAACATTTTATGAACTTGAGAAATTTATGGTTCACTGTTTTGCTAGTACTCACAACGTGCAGCAGTGTCTTTGCAGCAAATTCGGAAGACCCTTTACGGCTTTCTACTACTGCTACTAAGACTAATTGTGCAGCAGACGCAAATGGTAGTGCCACCGTTATAGCAACAGGAGGTAGTACTCCTTATGCTTATGAGTGGAGTAATGGTGGTAAAACGGCGACTATCAATAATTTAACTGCTGGAGGATACCACATTACAGTAACGGATGCTTCTGGAACAATAGCGAATTCGTTTATTACCGTAGAAGCTACTGATCAATTATTGCTAACGTTCAATCAGCGGTTCATTTCTTGCACCAATGCTAATGATGGAAAATTGGTTGCTGTTCCTACAAATGGGGCACCACCCTATATTTACCTTTGGTCGGATGGTAGTAATCAATCTGCACTTGAAGACATTGGTAGTGGGTCTTATAGTGTGACCGTAACGGATGCTAATGGCTGTCGAGGAGAAGGCTCAATCTACATAGAAGAACCAGAACGTTTACGAATTGGTGCTAATGTTGCCAATGTAAGTTGTGGCGCAGAGGCAGATGGATTTATGGATGTTTTTGCATCTGGAGGAGATGGAAATTATACTTTCGTATGGGAATTAGATGGTTTAGGTGGCACACATAGAGAAGGCTTAGCGCCTGGTTTATATTCTGTAACAGTAACGGATGGGAATGGCTGTTCCAATATGATTTGTCCTGAAATTGTACAATCTCAATCACCCACTTTATCAACAACTGTTACTCCTGAAACTTGTCCAGGAGAAGCAGATGGGCGAGCCATTGTTACGCCTAATGGGGATTCTCCTCCTTATAAATTTGATTGGCCGAATAATGAAAGTACGACAGGTCTTGCGAACAATTTAGCTCCCGGTATTTATCCAGTGACGGTAACTAATTTTAGAAATTGTTCTTCCGTTGTAGAAGTAGTCATTGGCCAAGCTGGTGGAGGTTTTGGTTTTGAAATAGAAACGACTGGTGTAACTTGTGGTAATGCAGCTAACGGTCAAGCTACGGTAAATATCACAGGTGGAATAGCTCCTTTTAACTTTGAATGGGTTCGAAAAACGGATAATGCAACGGTGAGTACGACTGCGACTGCGACTGATTTATTCCCAGGTGAATATGAAGTATTAGTGACAGACGGAAATGGTTGTTTTGGGAAGCGAGATGTGTTATTAGTAGAAAGAGAATTACCTACGATTACTGCTACAACTATAAATAGCCAAGTTTGTTTTGGCGAAGAGACCGGTTCTGCTAACGTGTCAGCTACTGGTGGAGATGGTAATTATACTTTTGAATGGTTTGACGGAACAACAGAATCAATGATTGAAAACTTACCTTCTGGAACGCATGGAGTTACCGTAACCGACGGAAATGGTTGTAGCGCAACTACGACTGTTTCAATTACGGAAAGTTCGCAAATAATTATTAGCGAAGAAGTTACAGATTTGCTTTGTCATAATATCCCCCAAGGAGAAATTGCAGTGAATGTGTCAGGAGGTTCAGGAGATTTCACCTATGCTTGGAGCAATGGTGCGTCAACAGCTAGTATCAATAATCTTTTAGCAGGTACTTTTTTTGTGACCGTGACGGATTCCGATGGATGCCAAACAACTAAAGGAATTACTGTTAACCAACCGCCTGCAATTGTTTTAAATACCTCTTCAACGAATGCCGCAGATTTGGATGCCTCAGATGGAAGTGCTAGTGTGACAGTGACAGGAGGAACGATACCTTATACTTATCTGTGGAGCAACGGCGAAACAACCCCCACTATTAATAATCTTCCTGCTGGAAGTTATACCGTGACTATCACAGATGGAAATGGCTGTACAGAAACAGCAACCGTAATTGTGGAAGCGACTTGTACTTTAATCGCAGCTATTACGGATATCATAAATAGCGAAGTTTGTTTTGGGGAGAGTACGGCTGCTGCAACCGTGTCTGCTTCTGGAGGTGATGGCAATTTTACCTTTGAATGGTCTAATGGAACGACTGAAGCAACAATTGAAAATTTACCAGCGGGGAATCACAGTGTCACCGTAACGGACGGAAAAGGATGTGAAGTAATTGTGACGGTTTCCATTACGGAAAGACCAGAAATAATTATTATAGAAGAGGTTACAGATTTGCTTTGTCACGATACCCCTGAAGGAGCAATAGCTTTGAATGTGTCAGGAGGTTCGGGAGTTTTCACCTATGCTTGGAGTAATGGCGCAACTACGGCTAGTATCGACAATCTTTTAGCAGGTACTTTTTTTGTGACCGTGACAGATTCTGAAAATTGCCAAGTGATTAAAGAAATTACGGTAAATGAACCTCCAGCCTTGGTCTTAACGACTACATCGACGAATACAGCAGATTTGACTACCTCAGATGGAAGTGCTAGTGTGACAGTAACTGGTGGAACGGTACCTTATACTTACCTTTGGAGCAATGGTGAAACGACGCCTACCATAAATAATCTTCCTACTGAAAATTATATGGTTACTATTACAGATGGAAATGGCTGTACTGAAACAGCAAGTATAATGGTGCAGCCTACCTGTACTTTAATTGCCACTATTACGAATGTCGAAAATAGTGAAGTCTGTTTTGGGGAAAGTACGGCTACTGCAACGGTGTCTGCTTCTGGTGGGGATGGCAATTTTACCTTTGAATGGTTTAATGGAATAACCAATGCAACAATTGAAAATTTACCAGCTGGAAATCATAGTGTTACCGTAACGGACGGTCAGGGTTGTAAAGTGACAGTAACAGTTTCCATTATGGAAAGACCAGAAATAATTATTACTCAAGAGGTACAAAATTTACTTTGTCATAATACGCCTGAAGGGGCAATAGCTTTAAATGTGTCTGGAGGGTCAGGAGATTTTACCTATGCTTGGAGTAATGGCGCAACGACCGCTAGTA
>CAYMSC010000045.1:0-5692 GCA_964392805.1 uncultured Saprospiraceae bacterium | reverse complement strand
GGAGGGTCAGGAGATTTTACCTATGCTTGGAGTAATGGCGCAACGACCGCTAGTATCGACAATCTTTTAGCAGGTACTTTTTTTGTGACGGTAACAGATTCCGAAGATTGTCAAGTGATTAAAGAAATTACCGTAACTGAACCACCTGCGTTAGCATTGACAATCACGTCAACCAATGCCGCAGATTTGACTACTTCAGATGGAAGCGCCAGTGTGACGGTGACTGGAGGAACGGTACCTTATACTTACTTTTGGAGTAACGGCGAAACAACGCCTGCTATTAATAATCTTCCTGCTGGAAATTATACGGTGACTTTGACGGACGGCAATGGTTGTATTGAAACAGCAAGCGTAATTGTGGAGGCTACCTGTACTTTAATGGCAGCAATTTCAGATACGCAAGCTGCAAGTTGTACTGGAAATGATGGGACGATAACCTTGACGATTTCTGGTGTAAAAAATGACTTATCCATCCAATGGTCAAATGGAGCAACCACAGAAACACTAACGGGACTAGCACCTGGTTTTTATGGCGTAACGATTACAGACGGCAATGAATGTGAATATATTTCCAGCACTTTTGTAACAGATGCTTGTAATTGTACACAGCCAGTTATCGAAAGAGCGCTAGTTTTTGAAGCAAGTTGTGGAGAAAGTAATGGGTCTTTAAGAATTGAACTAAGTGCGGGTAATGATAACTTTAACTATCAATGGTCTGACCCTTCCATTACAGGAAATAGTGGTACTGGCTTACCTGCTGGAGCTTATGATGTAACGATTACGGCGAAAGATAATAATGCTTGTTCGATAGAAGAAACGATTTATATTGGAAATACCAACGTTGGGCCTGTATTACTTTTGCAGACGAATCCAGAAATTTGTAATGGTACAAAAGGGACGGCTTTATTAGTGCCTGGTAATTTAACTTTTGATTGGAGTGACGGCGGAACAGGTAGCTTTAGAAATGATTTACCTGCTGGTGAATATGTAGTGACAGTGACCAATCCATTTTTAGAAGATTGTATAGATTTTATTACGGTAGATATTGGCTTAGAAAGTGGTCTAAGTCTAACTCCCGTAGTTAACCAGCGCCCTGATTGTGGCTTTAGTAATGGCTCGGCGACCATCAATGTGGCAGGTGGCAGTGGCGATTATAGTTACAGTTGGGGAACAGCTACTCAAAATAACTTACCAAGTGGTACTTTTGATATTACCGTAACGGACAATGCTTCTGGTTGCATGGAGTCTGTTTTATTTACTTTATTAGAAAATGTAGGTGGAGTGACCGTAGTTTTAGATACAATTTCTAATGTAAGTTGTGCAGGCAGATCAGATGGAAAAATTGATTTTAGAATCATAGAATCTGATAATTTTATTGGCCCTACTACTGTTATGATTACAGATGGTAGCGGCAGAGCATTTAATCCAACTGCTTTACCTGCTGGTGATTATTGTCTACTCGTAAAAGATGGAAATGGTTGTACCGCAGGAGAAGTATGCTTTGAAATTACAGAACCTGACTTCCTATTAGTCGATGTTACTGTCATCCCAAAAACCTGTAGTGTCAATAACACTATCTTGTTAACATCAAGTGGAGGAAACGGTTCTTATACCTACGATTGGGCGGACCAAGACGGGGCGATTAATCCCAGAGACCGACGAAATATCGAAAACGGGACCTATTCTGTAACCGTCACCGATGAGGGAGGGTGCAGTATAGCCGTGGACGATGTGGCAATTGATGGAGAATGTTTTATTTGTGCCTTAGAGGTTACAGCTACCGTTGATGCTATCCCAGAATGTAATTTACCGATTGGGGCTGCGACTATCAATGTGGGCAATTCTTTTGGTAATCTCTCTTATAGTTGGGGACCAGATTCTATTAGAACAGATTTATTATCAGGTGATTATACGGTTACCATTACGGATGATTTTAGAGGATGTGATACCACAATTTCTTTTACCATTCCGGAATTAGATATTCCACTAGAAGCGACTATTGCAGAATTAGTGGTCTGTCCAGACGAAACGGGACCATTAGAATTTGACTTAAATAATTTTAGATGTTTTACACAACCGATTACGGCGGTCATTACAGATGAAGACGGGACTATTTATGATGAGAATGCACTAGCCGCTTTTGGTAATTATATTTTTGTGGCGATGGACGGAAATGGCGTAGAACTGAATCGACAATTTTTTTCCGTTGAATCCCATGATTCTATTTTAGTGACGGCGAGTATCTTAGATGAGGGCTGTACCACTTTAGGCACAATAGATTTAGATTTACCAAGGGCAGATTCTAGCTATACGGTTCAATGGGCAGATTTATCTGGTGATAATCAACCAATTGACCGACAGGATTTAAGCGAAGGGACTTATAGTGTAACGATTATTGACCATGTTGCAGGAAATTGTTCCGTAACTGAAGTTTACATTGTTGGTAGAGATACAAGTATTGCTGCTGACTTAGCACCACTTGCCCTAACTTGTGATTTGGCACCTGTTCAAGTGACCGTAGAAGGAGAAGGGTTAGTCAATTATGAATGGTCACCTGCTAATTTAGTCGTTTCTGGTCAAGGTACGGCTAGCCCAATATTAGCCTCCGAAGATAGTGAACCAGTTGTTACGGTAGTCGCTACAAATGCTTTTGGATGTAGTGTGGAAAGAGAAGTACAGATAGTTTCTGTTCAGACGGACCTTCCAAATGGAATTGTCTCTACACCTCAATGCGATGGCCTATCCATTACTTTTTCTAATGATGGTGTTTCTTCTGAATTTTATTTTTGGGATTTTGGAGATGGGAATACTTCTGAGGAAGCAAATCCTACCCATACCTATGCCGAGTCAGGAGAATATGAAGTACAGTTGCGTTTGAACCCTGATGTACCCTGTGCTTCGGAAATAGACGTATTAGCTAGTGAGCAGTTGAGTTTAATAGACTCCGCTCAAACCATAGCAGATTTTAGAATTGATTATGACCCTTGTCAAGATGAAGGTCAAATTAGCTTTGAAGATTTATCAATAGTTAACCCCGGTGTGATTACTAGTTGGGCATGGGATTTTGGCAATGGCATGACTTCTACCGAGCAAAATCCAACAATAACGCTTACCGAAGATGCTAGTTTAGAAGTTTCTTTAGAGATAGAAACGACGATTGGTTGTGATAATATAGCAACAACGACCCAAACTTTTAAAGTATTCAATTTGCCTGCTATTTCAACAGCTCTACAAATTTGCCCTGGTATTCCTACGGAGCTAAATCCTAATCCAATGGCTGGTAATGCTACTTATGAGTGGGCACCGGCAGAATTATTGGATGACCCATTTTCTGCAAATCCAACTGCTACGACGGATAAGCCCGTAGATTTCATAGTGACGATAACCCAAGATGAATGTGTTAGAAACTCAGTCGTGCAAGCAAGCGTGCCAAGCGTACAGCAATTTGAAGTAAGTGAAGATGAAGAAGTCTGTGACGAGGAAGAACGCTTAATTTATGTAGAAGGGCCTGAAAATAGTATCATTGAATGGACCGATTTAAATACAGGTGAAGTCATTAGCACAGAACCAGAATTAATGGTTCCACCAAGCATTTATCAAGTTAAATTAACAGATGAAAATAATTGCCCTGTTACGACCGAAGTAGCTATTGAAAACTTTGCTATCGAAGCGGTCATTCTTGATGATACCGACCCCTGCGAAGGAGGAACAGGATTTTTAGAAATTATAAATAATGGAATAGAAGCTATCACTGGATTTGCTTGGACAGATAAAGAAGGCATCATTAGTGCAAACTTAGATGAAAATATCATAGAGGTGGAGCCATCTATGACAACGGATTATGAAGTATTTTTGACCAATGATTTTGGTTGTGAATTAAGTTTAACCCAAACCGTAGCAGTTTCTACCTTAGAAGATATGGTGATTATTCCAGAAAGAGATACTATTTTTAGAGGCGAATCTACCCCCATCAATATCGTACCTGTTGGTGATTATACCGTCACTTGGGAAATTAGCCCTACTTTACAAAGTATGTCAGGCTTCGAGCAAATTGCCATGCCCGAAGAAACAACAACTTATACCGTCACGCTTACAGATGATGCAACGGGTTGTTCAGTCGTTCAAGAAGTAACAGTTTTTGTGAGAGATGTAACATGTGCCGAACCTAATATCTTTTTCCCGAATGCTTTTTCCCCAAATGGCGATGGCAATAATGATGTGTTATTCGTGCGAGGGAATGGCTTAGAGTCTATCTATTTTGCCATTTATAATCGTTGGGGCGAACTCGTTTTTGAATCTAATTCCCAAGATATTGGCTGGGATGGAACTTTTAATGGCGAGGTTGTCGAAACAGATGTGTATGGCTATGTGCTAAGAGTTAACTGTTTTGGGGGCGAGGTATTTGAAACGCAGGGGAATGTGACGGTTTTGAATTAATGAAGAGAACCAATTTTACCAACCCCACATCGTACCATCTTCCAATCTATTCACAGGTAAATAAGACCTTTTATATGGATATTTACTAGCGGCTTCTTCATCAAAGTCAACACCCAAACCAGGGGCATCAGTAATATACAATAATCCATCATCAAATTTAACGTCAAACTTAAAAACGCTATTCATTTCAGGCGTTCCAAAGCCAATAAATTCTTGTATCCCAAAGTTGGGTACCCATAAATCAAAATGCATATGTGCCGCAAAAGATATGATAGACAAATCTGGCGCACCATGAGGGGCCATTCTAACATGGTACATTGCTGCAAAATTAGCAACTTTTTTTAGTGGTGTTATTCCGCCTCCATGAGATACGGCCATTCGACAATAATCTATCAACTGATTTTCAATTAAATCTTTTGTGTCCCAAACGGTGTTAAATGTTTCCCCAATGGCTAATGGAGTAGTCGTATGTTGGCGTATTAACTTAAAAGTATCTTGATTATCTGCCAGCACCATATCTTCTAAAAACAAAAGGTCGTAGGGCTCTAGCATTTTCCCCAATCGAGCTGCTTCAATAGGGGTTAATCGGTTGTGTACATCATGGCACAATCTTATTTCATTGCCATATTCTTGTCTTGCTCTTTTGAATAATTCTGGAATAAAGTTCATGTATTTAGCAGTATTCCATTCTAATTCTGGTGGTAATGACCGACTACTTTGTAATTCATAATAATTCTTTTTCCCTCCCATTGTACCATAAGTCCCTTTTGCTTTCGGCAGTGCAGATTGAAGGCGAACAGCTTTATACCCCTCCCCTATCATCTTCCCTAAATTAACTAGCACCTCCTCAATAGTTTCTCCATTAGCATGACCATATACCGTAACGCCTTTCCTACTTCTACCACCTAATAATTGATAAACGGGCATACCTGCTACTTTTCCTTTAATGTCCCAAAGTGCCATATCAATTGCCCCAATAGCTGCCATCGTCACAGGCCCTTTCCTCCAATAAGCCCCTTTAAATAAATATTGCCATATATCTTCTATTTGGCTAGGGTCTCTTCCGATTAAACAAGGAGCAATATGCTCTTCCAAATAGCTAAAAACCGCCATTTCTCTCCCATTTAAGGTACCATCTCCAATTCCGTAAGTGCCTTCATCGGTCATCACCTTTACGGTTACAAAATTTCTACTCACCGAGTTTAGGAATACTTTTATTGCTGTAATCTTCATTTCTAGGAATTAACAATTTTTG
>CAYMSC010000044.1:0-22299 GCA_964392805.1 uncultured Saprospiraceae bacterium | reverse complement strand
CTAAAAATAAAAATTATGCATACTTTAGGCGATAACGATGCTAATAAATGCCCATTCATGAATGGCGAATTTAAGGAAAGTGCTGGTGGTGGTACTGCTAACCGAGATTGGTGGCCAAATTCTTTGAATCTAGATATTCTACGTCAGAATTCAAATCTATCTGACCCAATGGGAGCGGATTTTGATTATGCTACTGAATTCAAGAAATTGGATTTAAGTGCAGTAAAGAAAGACCTGACTGCCGTAATGACTGATTCTCAAGATTGGTGGCCTGCGGATTATGGACATTATGGACCATTTTTTATTCGTATGGCATGGCACAGTGCTGGCACTTATCGGATTGCAGACGGAAGAGGTGGTGCAGGTTCCGGCACACAGCGATTTGCTCCATTGAACAGTTGGCCTGATAACGGAAACTTAGACAAAGCTCGTTTATTATTATGGCCAATCAAACAAAAGTATGGTCAAAAATTATCTTGGGCGGATTTGATGATTTTAGCAGGAAACGTTGCCTTAGAATCTATGGGATTTGAAACTTTCGGTTTTGGAGGTGGTCGAGCAGATGTTTGGGAACCAGAAAAAGATATTTACTGGGGTTCTGAAAAAGAATGGATGGGTAATGATAAGCGATATGAAACGGGGGAGTTAGAAGGTCAGCTTGGAGCTGCACACATGGGTTTGATTTACGTGAATCCAGAAGGACCAAATGCAGTTCCAGACCCAATCGGTTCTGCTAAAGATATTAGAGAAACATTTGGTCGGATGGCGATGAATGATGAAGAAACGGTAGCATTAGTTGCAGGTGGACACACATTCGGTAAGGCACACGGTGCGGCAGACCCAGACAAATATGTAGCAGCAGAACCTGCTGGTGCAACGATTGAAGAAATGAGTACTGGTTGGAAAAATTCATTTGGAACGGGTGTTTTAGATGATACAATTACCAGTGGTATTGAAGGGGCTTGGACACCAACACCTACAAAATGGGACCACTCTTATTTTGATGTATTATTAAACTACGATTGGGAATTAACAAAGAGTCCAGCTGGTGCCAATCAATGGACACCAACAGCCGCTTCTAATGCTAAAATGGCACCTAAAGCTGGTGATGCTTCTGGCACACAGGCATTGATGATGACAACTGCGGATATGGCACTTAAAAAAGACCCTGCATATTTGGCTATTTCTAAGAAATTCCATGCAGACCCTAAGGCTTTTGAAGATGCATTTGCTCGTGCTTGGTTTAAATTGACGCATAGAGATATGGGCCCTAAGGGCTTATACTTAGGTTCAGAAGTTCCTGCGGAAGAATTGATTTGGCAAGACCCAGTTCCAACTGCTACTTATAAAACAACTGATGAAGATGTAGCAAAGTTAAAGCGAATGATTTTAGCGTCAGGCTTAAGTGTTTCTCAATTAGCTTATACTGCTTGGTCAGCTGCTAGTATTTTCCGTGGTTCTGATAAGCGTGGTGGGGCGAATGGTGGACGTATTCGATTAGCTCCTCAAAAAGATTGGGCGGCTAATAACCCTGCTCAATTGGCTACTGTTTTGACAACTTTAGCAGGTATTCAATCAGAATTTAATGCTGATGGAAAACAAGTGTCTATTGCAGACTTAGTTGTTTTAGGTGGTAATGCAGCGATTGAGCAAGCCGCTAAAAAGGCTGGACATGATATTACGGTAGCTTTTACCCCTGGACGGACAGATTCTTCTCAAGCACAAACCGATGTAGATTCTTTTGCGGTATTAGAGCCATTGTCTGATGGATTCCGAAATTATTCAAAAGGAAAGAGTACGATTTCTGCGGAAGAATTATTAGTAGATAAAGCACAATTATTAGGATTAACTGCTCCAGAAATGACTGCCTTAGTTGGTGGTATGAGAGCACTTAATTTAAATCATGGTGGAGCTAAACACGGCGTGTTTACTGATAGACCAGGCGCATTGACGAATGATTTCTTCGTAAATGTTTTAGACCTAAGCACTACTTGGGCGGCAACTTCTGCTGATGATTCCATCTTTGAAGGACGTAATCGTAAGACTGGTGCTGTTAAGTGGACTGGTACTAGAGTTGATTTAATTTTCGGTTCTAATACAGAACTTCGAGCGATTGCTGAAGTTTATGGCAGTTCAGATGGAGAAGCAAGATTTGTTGCCGATTTTGTAGCCGCTTGGAATAAAGTAATGAATGCTGACCGTTTTGATGTGGCTGCTGATGCAGTTGCTTAATTAACGATTTGTATATACTGAAAAATAAAAGGTGGCTTGGAAACAGGCCACCTTTTCTGTTTTTACTCTCAATTTTTTTTTTCCTACATTTTATATTATTTTTGTTTTAATTCTTACCCCTCTTTTTAATTTTATCCC
The DNA here is from genome assembly GCA_964392805.1 of uncultured Saprospiraceae bacterium. Classification (GTDB taxonomy): domain Bacteria; phylum Bacteroidota; class Bacteroidia; order Chitinophagales; family Saprospiraceae; genus JAFMDF01. The sequence goes on along the minus strand of CAYMSC010000044.1, from coordinate 19,929 downwards.
AATCAAACACATTCTATCAAAAAAATATAATAAAAACTACCTCTTTTTATAACAAACAAAAACTATTGAACTATGCTAATATTTCTATCATCTATTAGGAATTCTTCCTAACCATCCTAGTTAATTTAACTTACCTACTTACAATTTTAATAATTTTTATTGGAGAGATTTAGAGATAGACTATCTAACTACCTAACTTAATCCTGCTATTTTTAGCTGGGTATTGCGGTGAAAAGTATGGGGCAGTAAAACTACGGTTGATGAATAACTACAAGTGGCATACGTGTCGGACACTTTTAAAGTGTCCGACACGTTAATACGCCAACTATATTCTGACCCACACTTATTACCGAAGTGCCATTAGCTGGAAATAATGAGCTCAGGTAGGTGAATTCTATTTTTTAAGTCTTTAACTTTTGCAAAAAAAAACGATGCACAAATCTTTACTTCTACTTTTTAGAGGTATAATACCTCTATATTTTTTCCTTAATTTAACTGCTAGTTTTGCCCAACCTTCTAGCCTTGGTGGAGAGATAGTCAGTTACAAAACCTTTGGAGAGGGCTTGATGGTTACTAGAGCTAAAGTTCCTGCACTTACTGGTGTGGTTAGTAATATGTTCTTCTTTAATAGGGCGGACGAACCTTGGAATAATAACGTCTGGTATGAATATGATTGGGAAGTTAGAGGGGCTTTTCCCGAAAATGGATGGGCTCAAATTAGAGTGCGCCCTAATAGAGGAGCAGATTTTAAGGATGCACCAGTTAATGTAGGGACTACTAGCGATATTACGAATTCCCTTTTGCATTGGATTCTGATTCGGAAAGATAATCAATACGTCTATGACATTAGAAGAGATTTTGATATCAATAACTATGATTACACCAATGCCGCAGCACATGGAGGTAATTCTGCTTCCTTAGTTGCTGGAGGACCAAGAATCTATACAACTGGGGGCGAGGTTGCCCATATTCCTGAATCGAAGCAATTGGATTTCAGCTTAGGGATTACTGCTTTTGATATTGAATGGACGGGGCCGCTTCCTACGGGTTCTTATAGTGCAGATTTTGTGGTGGATTTCACTAGATTTTATGGCTTTTCCGGCAATAATTTGAACAATTCTCCACAATGGCAAGATGAGTTCAATTTTTTAGATTATAGCAAATGGCAAATTGCCAATTGGGATTTTTTCGACACCCAATTTACCCGGAATAATATAAGATTTGAAGATGGTAAAATGATGTTGACGGCAAGTCGGGATGATGGAACTAGAGACAATAGTAATGAAAATTTAGCCTTAAATGGAACGGCTTCTCAGTCTTCTACAATCAATGGAGGTAGTGCCAGTAGAGCTATAGATAATAATACTAGCGGAGTTTGGAATCAAGGTTCTGTAACACATACGACTGATGCTATCAACTCATGGTGGCAAGTGGATTTGAGGCAAGATGCCGATATTAACCGTATCGAAATATTTAACAGGACGAACTGCTGTATGGAAAGGTTATCTGACTTTTCTGTTTCAGTTTTAGATGCGGATGATAAGCTTGTTTGGCATCGATTTTATGCAAATCCACCCAATCCTTCTTTGACAATTAATCTAGACACTAGAGGCAGAAAAGTAAAAGTCAACTTAGATGGTACGCTATCACTAGCGGAAGTCCGGGTTTTTGGAACTAGCGAGACAGCCGAAATTGACGAGAATGATGAAATGGATGAAATAGGGGAATCTGGCGGCAATACTGGCAATGAAGGAACTATCACAGAATCTTGCGATAATGGCACGTCGATTACTTATGGCAATGGAGCGATTACGATGGACGGTGGGTCTTTTTACCAAATTTTTGATATTAATTGGCAAGAAGTATTTAACTGTGGGTGGCAATGTGGCAATAGCCAAACGGTCAATAACTTAGCTTCAGGCGATTATCGAGTTTTTATTAAAGATAATAACTATCAGCCTATATGTGAAAAAGTAATTACGCTATCTGGCAACACAGGAGATGGAAATACAGGTGACCCAGATAATGATGGAGACGGTGTTCCTGCAAGTGAAGATTGTAATGATAGCGACTCTAATCTTACGACTATTGGGGCGAGCTGTACAGATGGTGATAGCAATACCGAAAATGATATAGTACAAGGAAATTGTACTTGTGCAGGTAACGCAATTAATACCGGTGATGGAAATAGTGGAAATGGAACGGATATTACTTGTGGCGAAGTAGCCATAACCTATGGGAATGGGACGGTTACTTTTACTGGATTAGCGACCAAGGATTATTTTTTTAAAATTAACGATTTAAATAATGGCTGGGCTCAAGTAGGTGGCTGTTCTTGGAATTGTGGGCATCAATTAACGGTAACGGATTTACCTAATAATACACTATTATTGACGGTTTATAATGATGACTGGAGCCAACATTGTTCTACAGAAATCCAAATGACAGGAAGCAGTGCAACAGAAAATACTAGTAATAGAAATGCTCCTCATTTATCCTTTACAGCTTTTCAATTTAGTCGAGCGGTCGAATTGGAATGGTTATCTAATAGTGGCTTTAAGGTAAGTAATTTTGAGGTAGAACATTCCAAGGATGGCGTAAACTTTAGCGTTCTTTCTCAATTTGTCAATAAAGAATGGTCTGATGAATTAGAATATCATCAATCAATTGATAAAGCACCAGTTACAGGCGATAATTATTATCGAGTAAAAGAAATTTATTTGGATGGTAGTTCTGCTTATACAGATGTGCAAAAAATCCATTTTAATATTGATTTGGAAGGAATCTCAGTTTTTCCAAATCCTGTTCAAGACCAACTTTTTATTAGTTTAAAGCCCTACTTGGGTAAAGCAGGAATCGTCACCTTATCCAATCACTTTGGCCAAATTATTCAGCAAATTGACTTGGGCGTGGTTACCGAAGAGTTGATTCAAATCAATACGGCTAAATTATTAAATGGTCTTTATTATTTACAAGTAGATTTGAATAATCAAAAAACTTTTACTAAGCAAGTGATTATCCACCAACTTAAGTAATGCGGATTGATTAATCGGGTAAAATTTAGAGCTAAGATTTTTTCGATAGTTTTTGCCAAAAAATCAATGAATAGTAGTTCTATTGATTTATTTTTTGGTGAAAAATAGCGGAAAAAGGTAGAATCAGTGAAATTCAAACAAGCGCTAAATGAACTTTTTTATTCTTTTATCTCAACTTTTTACGTGCGGTAAAGAATTTATTAAATTTAAATAGGGGCAAAGGTGAAACTATTCGTCTGATAAGAAAGTAATCTAAATTTTATAAAAAATAAATGACCATGAAAAGTATTACACAAAGTTTAAGCTTTCTTTTTTTAATCAGCATTTTAACCTTGACCACGAGTTGTGGAAAAGAAGAAATCAATCCAACTGATTTTGGCGTTTTTATGATGCAAGATGCCAATACTATTGTGATGAATGGCGTGATAGACTCCGATATATCTCAATATTGGGACAATATTATTGCAGCTCATCCAAACATTACTAGAATGATAATGGAGGATTGCCCTGGTTCATCAGATGACGAGGCTAATTTAGAAGCAGCTAGAAAAATCAGACAACAAGACATTGAGATTCATTTACCCGCTAATGCAGAAATTGCTTCTGGCGCAGTCGATTTATTTTTGGCGGGAACGACTCGAACTAGAGAACCAGGTAGTAAAATTGGCGTACATGCTTGGGCAGATGGGGATGATAACGAAGCAACTATTTACCCTGTTGGACATGAGGAGCATCTTCAATACATCGAATACTTTCAGGAAATGGGATTTTCGTTAGCAGACGCAGAAGCTTTTTATTACTTCACCATTAATATAGCACCACACACAGATATACATTGGATGACAGATGCGGAGATTGAGCAGTATAAGTTATTGACTGAGTAGTAGAGAAAAACTTCAACTTCAACTTCAAAAACAAACGAAAAAAAATGTCCATTAATTCCCAAATTTAGTTTTAAAAATTTGACTAATTTGAGATTGAGATTGAGATTGAAGTTGAGATTAAATTTTAATACCAATCACCCCCGTGCGTAAGGGTTTGGGATGCTGGTCTTAAGCTAACAAATGTTTTTTAATTTTTTAGTCTTTAGACCATAGCCGTCAGGCTAAGAAAATAGTTACTGATAATCAGTGATTTATGCTTGTGTCGATATTTGAAGATTTCATCTTCAAATCAATATCTTTTACGTTTTCAACGTAATTTACCTGCAAAAACTGATATTTCAAATCGTTAGCCTGACGGTTTTAGACTTGTATCCTGAACCCGTACGGGTGCTACTGGTTAAAAAATAAATGTGGAGTAGCTGAAATTTTTATAAACCTTATCCAATCAGTTGCATCTGCATTCCTATTTTAGCTAATCGTTCTGCTCATACGTTTAATTGCTACTCCCTAAAATCATCAAAAGAAGTACTATCAAACCGATGAATCCCCTTCAAAGAACCCCACCAAATATTCCCTGCTTTATCTTCCATGATACCAAAATACATATCGGCTGCTGTCTTTATTTCGGTGACAGTAGGCTGTTCATAGGGTAGGGGACGTTTATCATATCGAGATAATACCCAATCAGTCGGATATTCGCCAACTGAATTAGTCCAAATATTACCTGCTTTATCTTCGTAAATATAGCCAACAAAATTGGTGTTGAAGTTCGTAAATATACCATCATCGTATCGCCAAAGCCCATCATTGCCACCCAGCCATATATTACTTGAATTATCCTCAATGATAGAGCGCACATTTGAAAATCCTCTCCCTACTGGATTCGTGAATTTTGTAAACGTTTTTCCATCATAAACACAGGCGGCCCCTCTAGTACCTATCCAGAATTTCCCATTTTTATCTTCGATGATGGAATTGATGTCATTATCCGTTAGCCCATCTTCTGTTGTGAAATTTTGAAAGGTGATACTTTTAGTATCTTTTGCTAACCCATCATAGCGGCTAATTCCACCCATTGTACCAATCCAAATCCTACCCGCTTTATCTTCATAAAAACAGCCCACCTTATCATATGCCAACCCTTCTTTAGTCGTATAATTGGTGAAAGTTTTACCATCATAAACATAGATACCTGCGCCAATAGTCCCAAACCAAAGATTGCCTTTTGAGTCTTCTAAAGCAGAGAAAACGTGGTATCGCCTGAGCGATTCTTTATTGGTAAAGTTGGTGAAACATTTGCCATCATATCGGATAATTCCTTCCCAAGCAGCTAGCCAAATATGCCCTTTTTTATCTTGTATCATGTTTCGGACGATATTAGTAGGGCCATAATCTGATTCTATAGTTTTAGATTCTACAAAATAGGGGTCGTAATCAGATAAAACGATGGGGGCTGTTTTTTCCTTTTTTTGCTTGGTCGTTTCTTGTTTGACAATTTCTTTTATTGAGGCAGATTTATTTTGACCTTTACAAGAAAAGAAGAAGATAAGCAAGCAGGATAAAGCGTAAATTTTGGGGATTTTAAGCATATTATGATAGTGATTTAACTCAAAAGCGATATAAACTTAATAAAAAAATCCGTTGTCCTTTAATTATCTGTTGTAGGAAAGATTATACAATGGATAATTAAAGGACAACGGATTTTATCACTTTTTATCTGACCTTTTACTATATTGTAAAAGATTGATTAATGACAACGGATAATTTTATTCCTCATCCCCATAAATAAAAACTCCACGCTCATTCGGTTTTGCAAAGCCTCGATACATGCCAGGCGTATTATGCGGCATTGCTACATTTCCGTATTTATCGACAGAAATAATACCACCACTTCCACCTACATCTACTAATTTTTCATTGACCACTTGATTAGCTGCCGTTTTTAAATCTTCTTTTAAATATTCCATTCGGGCAGAAATATCATGTGCTACGGCATAACGAATAAAAAATTCCCCGTGTCCAGTACTAGAAATCGCACAAGTATTATTGTTTGCATAACAGCCAGCCCCAATAATAGGCGCGTCTCCGATACGATTGAATCGTTTGTTGGTCATTCCTCCTGTGGATGTTCCAGCAGCTAAATTACCGGCTTTGTCAAGGGCTGCACAACCAACCGTTCCATATTTCCAATCATTAAATTCTAATTGGTCGATATAGCCTAATTGCATTTCCTTTGCTTTAGCTTTTTCTAGGGCATCCATCCGATGTTGGGTCCAAAAGTATTTGGGGTCTACTATTTCTAAACCTTGGTCTTTGGCAAATTTTTCTGCTCCTTTTCCCGATAGCATCACATGATTAGACCTTTCTAAAACTGCTCTAGCGGCATTAATAGGATTTTTTATATTGGTGACTCCACTCACTGCACCCGCATTTTGTGTTTTTCCATCCATAAAAGAAGCATCCAATTCATTGGTTTCATTATTGGTGAAAACTGCTCCTTTTCCTGCATTAAACAAGGGAGAATTTTCCATGACATTAATGGTCGCTACTACTGCATCCATCGCAGTACCTCCGCTTTTTAAAATAGCTTCTCCTGCATTTAAGGCTTCATTTAACTTTTCTCTAAAGGCAGCTTCTTTTTCTGGTGTCATATTTTTTCTCAATATCGTTCCTGCACCACCATGAATGGCCATTGCATATTCCGCTTTTTTTTGAGGGTTAACTGTTTTTTCCTCGGTAGCTGTTTTGACTGATTCTGGGCTAACATTTTTACAACTAAAAAATGCTAAAAAGGCAACCAGTATAAAGCAATATTTTTTCATAATTTTATTTAAGGGATTTTAGAGTGTCAGGTAAAAAAGGGAAAAAAATTCGTTGCCCTTCAATTATTCGTTGTATGCTTTTTTATATACAACGAATTATTAAAGGACAACGAATTAGCTATTCAATTATATGTAATTCATCGTTCGGCGAATATATTGAATCAAACAATTATTACTTATTTATTATTCATTTGTCCTTCAATCAACGGCGCACCAACTGTTTTAAGGCTACTTTCCAATTTAGGCATTACTTTATCTACAATATTTGTTAACTCAGTTTGAATACCAGTTAAAGCTGTTTTTGCATTTGCAACACTTTTTTTATGAGTAGCAGTAGGGCCATAAGTAGTTCGTAAACCTCTAAAACCAATAAACATTCTGCCTTGCACCGTAGGAGGTGTTCTTGCGCCAATTTCTCCCTTGGCTTTATTCCCATTTAGCATCAAATCTAATTTATTTAATGCTGTTTTCGCTTCAAACAAATCAGCGGATAGTTGAGTAATATCGCCAGTAGAACGGGATAGTGCGGTTTCCATTGCTTTGACCTTATCCATACTAGTGCTTAATTGCAAAGATGTTGCAGAAATATCACCCATTAAAGTTTCCATTTCTTGGCGGAAGGCAGCAATTTCACTATCCGATTTAGCTGGTAAAGCACTTTCTGTTCTTAATGGAACTACTTCAAAATTTTGAGGGTCTGCTAAAGGTGTAATCACCCCATCCACTTTTTTAGAAAGCGTTACAGAATAAGTACCTGGAGCTGCCATAAAACCGCCACCACCTCTTCTAAATCCGCCACGACGAGTTGGAGGTTTTAAGCGGACTAAACCTTTAGGAGCATGCCTTAAATTCCAATTGACTCGATGAATTCCTTTACCTGTTTTTCCTTTTATTTGTTGGACAACTGCGCCATTGGCATCTTTTACCGTTAATAAAATTTCGGGTTTATCCGCTCTTTTTTTAGCATCTAATGCTTCCCAACTTGGAAATTCGTCTTTGTTCTTTTTACCTGCTGCCTTTGCACTTATGCCATCTTTCATATAATAAGTAAAGGTTGCCCCAAATGCAGGATTAGGCGCAATGTATTCTTGAGAACCATAAGAACCGATTATCGACCGTTCCACATAGTGCAAGGCATCTTTAGTTGGGAATAAAACCACTTCATTTTGAAGCGTTTGTGCATTAATTTCCCGTAATGGGCTATAATCATCAAGCACAAAAAAACTACGACCAAAGGAGGCAGCTACTAAATCATTTTCTCTTTTTTGAATTACCAAATCTCTAAAAGAAATGGTAGGAGAACCCGCCATTTTTAACCATTTATTACCACCATCTACCGTAAAGTAAATCCCAAATTCCGTAGCGGCAAATAATAAATTAGGTTGAACATGGTCTTGCACCATTCTCCAAATCAGTGTTTTGTCAGGAATATTTCCACTAATAGATTTCCATGTTCTACCTTTATTGGTACTCTTAATTAAATAAGGTTTAAAATCCCCGTTTTTGTGGTTATCCATTGCGGCATAGACAGTATTGGCATCATATAAATCTGCCTTAATATCATTCACAAAAGCATCTGTCGGAATACCAGAGATTGTACCTGTTTCTATTTTTCGCCAGTTTTGACCGCCATCTTCTGTAACTTGAATTAAGCCATCATCCGTACCTGCATAAACTAAACCTGCTTGTTTTGGGGATTCTGATAAAGAAGTAATCGTACTATAATCTGACATTGCACCCAAATCCCAAGCATTATCCCAACCTTGCGTTTTACCCATGATAGGCAATCTAGCTCTATCGCTTTTACCTTTGGTCAAGTCACTAGAAATAGCGGTCCAACTATCACCTCTATCTTCAGAAGACCAAACTCTATAAGAAGCAAAATATATTTTAGCAGGATTATGAGGGCTAACGATAATTGGCGCATCCCAATTATAACGCTCAAAACCTTCTTCTAGTCCCGCTTGTGGTTGAATGAATACTTGTTCACCTGTGATTCTATCAATTCGGTGCATGCCTCCTCTTTGAGATTCGGCATAACCGATATTAGGATTACCCGGTTCAGTTGCAGATTGATGTCCATCTGCTCCAAGTGTTTTATACCAATCGGCATTCCGAATACCGTGCTGGTTGTCTGTACGAGAAGGACCACCGTGAGACCCATTATCTTGTGTCCCACCAAAAATATGATAGAAAGGTTTTCGGTCATCGACCGCCACTTTATAATATTGAGTAATGGGCATATTATTGAAAAAACGCCATGATTTTGCCCCATCCATGGATTCGTATAAACCACCATCAGAACCGACTAATAAATAATCAGGGTCATCCATTCTAAAAGCAATTGCATGATTGTCAGAATGCTTTAAACGCTCAGGTAATCGAGTGAAATTTTTGCCTCCATCGTTAGAAATCTGGATTCTAACATCCATCAAATACAGTCGGTCAAAATTATGTGGGCAAGCATATAATTCTTGGTAATAATGTGGCCCAGTTGCACCAGACACTGCATCCGACCGCTTTTCCCAGGAAGCCCCTCGATTCGTTGATTTGTAAACTGCTCCTGTGGTTCGATTTAATTCTATGGCTGCATATAATACATCAGGTTGTTGAGGAGAAATGGCAATGCCTATCTTTCCCATTTTACCTTTAGGTAAACCTGTCGATAATTTTTCCCAAGTTTCTCCACCATCTGTACTTCTATGAATACCAGAATTGGGACCTCCACCTAAATAAGCAGCAACTGTTCGATGTCTTTGCCAAGTAGCAGCATACAGCCAATCAGGATTTCGAGGATCCATCAAAAGGTCTGTTACACCAGTCCATTCAGCATCTCCTAATGTTTTGTTCCAAGTTTTTCCACCATCGGTGGTTTTATACAAACCTCTTTCTCCTCCTTTGTTCCAAAGCGGTCCTTGAGCAGCTACCCAAATAGTATTAGAATTGTCAGGGTGGACGATGATTTTAGAAATATGCTCGGTTTTTTGTAAACCCATATTTTTCCAAGTTTTTCCACCATCTGGACTTTTGTAAATACCATCACCAAATCCAACATGTCGACCACCGACATTTTCCCCTGTGCCTAACCAAACGGTATGCGGGTTATTTGGGTCTAAAGTAATACATCCAGTAGAGTAGGAGGCTTGGTCATCAAAAATGGGTTGCCAAGTCGTGCCTGCATTTTCTGTTTTCCAGACACCTCCAGAACCAACAGCAATGTACCAAACATTATCATCGTCGGGATGTATCGCAATATCGGCAATTCTTCCAGATGTAAAGGCGGGACCTACATTTCTTAGTTTTAATCCTTTAAAGGTAGATTCAGACATGGGGTCTTTTTCTTTTTTCTGAGCATTCAGATTTAAGCTGAAAATTAGAAAAAAGAATAACAGGTAGTTTCTTACTTTCATAGTTCCTTATTTTTTAATGATTAAGTCTGGCTAATCTAAGGAATATTTTTCTTTTTTTGAACTTTAAGAGAAGGATGGATTAAATTGAGTCTAAATCCTCAGAATTTCTTCAAAATGTAGGAAGAATTTTTACTGTTTATAAGAGTAAAATAAGAAAATCTTTCTATAAAGTAGCGTTTTTCAGCAGAAGGAATAATGTTTCCTATTGCGCTAACACCATATTACATTTGATATACCAACAAATAAAATGCCCCTAGTAAAAGATTGTACTAGGAGCATTTAATGTTTTGAGTAGGCTAAAAATTAAGACCCTACTTCAAAAGTTACTTTTAAGCTAACTCTATATTCTTTAACTTTTCCATTATCTACCGTTACACTCATATTGCCAACATTGGCAGAACGAATATTATTGATAGATTTAGAAGCTCTTTTAATAGCTTGAGCAGTAGCATCTTCCCAACTTTTTTTAGAATTAGCTAATAGCTCAACAACTTTAATTACAGCCATTTTGTGTAGATTTTGTTTATTAATAAAATAAGATTAAGACTACATTTTGGAACATAAGTAAATGGAAATATTTTAATCATATCTAATTATGTCCAAGTACTTATAGGAAATAAATTACTAATATTCCTTTAAATTCGGCTAAATATCCACATTTTTACATTGAAAGTCAATTGTTACATTGATTTATCTTCTTAGGAATGAATCTTTTGAAAAAGTTGATGACGTATTAAATCATTGATTTTAACTAAACTGGATTTCTGACCTCTTTTGTTCAACCGTTATATTCAACCAATAATTAATCAATAAATTAGCCTACTTACTTTGTTAGAACGCAATAAAAAAGCCCAAGTTTCAATAAACGAAACTTGAGCTTTTTAATTTTTTATATTGCGATGATTACTTCATATGTTCTATAATAAATAACTCCGTCTGAATTGGTTTTCCTTCTACATTAATCACTAAAGTATGCATTCCATTTTCCAAACTATTGACAGGGATTTGCAGCCTATCTGAATAAGCGTTTTCAATAGGAATTTGTTTGACTACTTGTCCTAGCATATTAATGATTTGAATATTTCCAGTTTGATTTTGGAAATTATCCATTTCTATATTCAAGACTTCATTTGCAGGATTCGGATAAAATCTAACTCTATTTTCTTCTCCTGCATATACAATCTTTTTAGTCTCCGTATAGGTCGTATTGCCATCTATAAAGACTTGTTTAATTCTATAATAATTATCTCCGATTGCTGGCTGTTCATCCGCTAACTTATAAAAGCTTTCATATTCATCAAAATAGACCACTTCTACTTCCTCAATTTTAGTATAGTTTTTATCATCCGTAGAATGTTCGATTTCAAAAATACTTTCTAAATCAGTTGTATTTGAGAACCATTCTAAAATAGAATTTCCTATAACGGGGTAGGCATCAAATGCCAATACAGGCTTGGCACGACTACTTGCACCAGCCGATATATTTAAAGAATAGTCTTCTACTTCACCATGTATGAAAGAACTACATGGATCATTACTCGCTTCTCTTTTCATCGCTACTCTCATTCTAGTCGTTCCCGGTAGCGTTCCAGCAGGTACCGTAAAAGTTTGTGTAAGTGCATCAGGCTGAGGACCGCCATCTCCATTAGAAGGAGAAAGAATTTCCATCACTAATTCTCCTGCATCATCAAAGTCATTATCTTGGTTAAAATCCATCCAAACATAGACATTTTCATCCCATTGAGTATAACTAAATGTTAGGTTGACACTAACCGTATAAGGTTGTCCGACGGTAAGATTAGCTACCAAATTTGAATAATCTGCATATCCATTAGATTTCTCAGAAGGATTGTTTAAATCTGCCAAGGTTACATTAGAAATCCATTCTTGCCAAGGCTGTTCTCCTCTTATATCACAGTAGCTAGTACTACCTCCATCTCCATCTCCACCACCACAATCATCAACGGTTTTTGTGATACAGTTACTCGCCACCCAATCCGTACAATTTTCTCTTCTACTCCAACGAACATAATTGGTCGTTGTCATAATCAATGGTGGATTATAGGTCGGGTTATTACTATTTGGAATTGCCTGACTAATATCAGTAGGACATCCATTGTCCGACATTAACCACATATATTCAATCGCACCCGTTCCCCCAGAAGGTAAAGCACTACTTATTATAGTTTGAGGGTCGAAAGCATCACAAATAATCTCATTGCCACTAATCTGTCCACCATCTGTATCAGGGTCACAAGTTATAGCAGACTCTGTAATATTAACCGTAAAGCTACAAGTTGTCAAATTACCGCAATCATCGGTTGCTTCATAGGTAATCGTCGTTGTGCCAACGGGAAAATTTGAACCACTACTAAGACCACCAATTTGAGTAATGGTTGGGACAGCATTATTGCTTCCACTTCCACCACATTTGATTTCCATTAAAGAGCGCTTCCACGCGCCATTATCTGTCCAGCCCCACGTACCATTCCAAGGCAAGAATTCTGTAAAATCATTAATATCACTATTTGGTGTACTAAAATTAGTATAAGTGGTGGATTCTCCGTTTACCCATGCTAAAGTGCCTTCGGCATCCATATCGTTCATACCAATTTGTACGATTTCTCCAACAACACTTTCTATAAAATCATTTTCAGCAGCATCTTCTATACCAACCAACGTTCCACCAGCATTCTCACTATTGGCTTTGGACGTTAGCCAAGGCGCAACGCCTTGAGAAATATAATAGTCACTGCCATTATATTCTCCAAGATAATCATATCCAGTAATCATTACACCAGTACAAGAACCACCATCGCCATCGCCACCATCATCAACAATGCAATCCGTTGTTGCAGTAGGAGCTGCCCAAGTAACGATTGTTCCTCCTGAACCTTCAGGTATGGATAGGTTAATATTTTGAGGACAAACTAAGCTAATACTACTATTATCTATATTGATAGTTACGTTAAAACTACAACTGATTGAGCTACCACAATTATCTATTGCTGTATAAGTGATAGTTGTTATGCCCGCTCCAAATAAACTGCCACTAGCAGGGCCTGTTTGAGTAAAACTATATCCTCCTGATTCACAACTACTGGTACCAGTTGGGGCATCCCAACTAATGGCTACGGTTTCAGTAGCGGTAGCAATGGTTGTTGTAATATCAGCAGGACAATTTATACTTATGTCACTTGAGGTAGCACTAACCGTTACACTAAACGAACAAACCGCTGTCGACCCACATTCGTCCATACCCTCATATTCTATAACAGTAGTTCCTATTGGGAAAATTGCACCACTTGCTAAGCCATTTAATAGACTAAGACTTACGTCGCCTGTTGCACAAGTGGTATTGCCTAATGGTGCTTGATAAGTAACTACTGCTGAGTTTGCTCCCGGAGCAGCATTTACGCTAATATCATTTGGACAAGTTAAATTAACTATACTAGTTCCTTCTTCAACAGTTACATTAAACGAACAAGTAGAACTTCCGTCACAATTGTCAGTAGCTGTATAAGTTACGACTGTAGTTCCTATTGGGAATGCTGTACCGCTAGCTTGTGAAGCAGTAGCCGTTGGTGAACCCGAAGAACAATTAGAAACTGGAGTCGGAGTCGTCCAAGAAACAATCCTATCGGTGGCACCGGGTTCAGCAGTTACCATTATATCGCTTGGACAATCAATAGAAATAGAAGAACTAGTTGCTTCAACGGTAACATTAAAAGAACAGGTTGCCGTCCCACCACAAGCATCTTCCGCTTCATAGCTTACTAAAGTTGTTCCAACAGGAAAAGCAGTACCATTTGTTGGTCCTGTTGACTGACTTATTGTTAAACCACCAGTTCCGCTTCCACTTCCACCACATGGTCTTTCTAAAACATATATTTTTCCATAATCTCCACTCATCACCCAAGTACCATCCCAAAAAAACATGATTCCATAATCTTCACCACTTGGATCAGCTTGTAGATTATTAAAGGTGAAATCATCTCCATTAATCCATTGGTAATCTCCTTCCGTTTGCACATCGGTCAGCCCAATAATAATAATTTCTCCTGCTGTTGCTGCAATATTTCGGACAAAATCATTTTCTGCTTGTGAATTAATGACTACTAAATGACCTCCATGAGATTCGGAGATTGCTGCTGCTCCTGTCCAAGATTCTGAGGTATTAGACAAATAATAATCACTATTATCAAATGAACCCATATAAGAAAAACCATCAATATCTCCGCCTGTACAGGCTGCTCCTTCACCTCCAGTATCCCCACCATCACAATCAGTGGTTCCAGTTGGTTCATTCCAACTGACAATAGCGGTATTTTGACCAAGACTTGCACTGATAGTAATATCAGTTGGACAGTTTAAATTGATTTGACTTTCACATTCATCAGGAATACCATTCGCATTGACATCTAAGTTGTCATCACCTCCTTCACAAATATCATCTTCATTACAAACCCCATCATTATCATCATCGGTTCCTTCATCTATTTGACCATTATTATTATTATCTTTTCCATCACAAAGCTCAGGTGCGTTGGGGAATAAGGTATTATCTGCATCGTTAAAATCGGTATTATCCGTTATATAACCAGCTGGCGCAACACAGGTAGTTACACCCGTAGCTGGATCACCATACCCGTCACCATCTGCATCAGCATAAAAAGTACTACAACCTGTACTACAACTGGTTCCAGTTGCTATTGTATCATCACAATCACAAACGGTTCCTGCCCCATCCCCGTCAACATCGGCTTGATTGGGATTTTGAACAAGGGGGCAATTATCCATAAAGTCTGGTATACCATCTAAATCACTATCCGTAGCAGTGTTTACTTGCTCAAAAATACCAAGATCAACTGTTCCATTCGAAATTCTTGGATTGCCATCCAAATCTTCCGTCAAATAACTAGGAACAGCTGCATTATTACCGGCATCAATAGCTGGAGAAGTGGCAACTAAATGATAATCTCCCATAGCAGGGTTAACAAATTGTGGATTTTGGTTGTAAATATTTCCACCACCACAAACAGCCTCATTATTAGTTTCTCCTTCCACTATTTCTAAACAGTTGGCAACATCAAAAAGAGAATTGTTAACGGAAATAGTAGAGAAACCAGTTAAATGGAAAGTTGGACTAAAACTAGAAGCTGTATTTTCTTGAAAAATAGAATTGCTTACCTGTGTCGTAACAATAGTGGTGTCTGCATTGGAATTTTGATAAATAGTTCCTCCAATTTCTCCATTATTTTGATAAAACACACAATTGACAACTAATACCTCGATTTCTCCACCAGAAGCGGCTCTGGAATAAGTTGCTCCTCCATTGACAGAAGTATTTCTTCTAAATATGGAATTGGCATAGGTCGGTTTAATTACGCCATTACCCGTAATAATATTACAAATAGCACCTCCATATACATCTGAACGATTATCGTCAAAAAGGCAGTTGATTACTTTGAAATTTGAGATTCCATTACTACTTGCATCTGTGAAAATAGCACCACCAGAACCGGGATTAGCATCATTTGCTATAAAATCACAATTGGTGAAAATAGGACTGGATGTTCCTTGAAAGAAAGCACTATTATAGACTGCTGCTCCTTCCATAGCAATCGCTTTATTAGTGATAAAGTCACAATTTGTATAAGTTCCAGATACTTCTCCAAAGAAAGCACCATTATTATAGATAGCACCACCGGACCTCCCAGCTTCATTGTTTTGGAAATGTGTATTTGAAATAGTAGGATTGCAATTAGAATTAGTACCAGATTGCGCATTAAAAATAGCTCCACCTTCTCTAGCAGCAGAATTACTCTGAAAAATAGAATTTTCTATGGTATAATCAGCAGATGCTCCTATGGATGCTTTGTGAAATAAAGCTCCCCCACGATTAGAGGCGTGATTATTAGTGAAAAGACAATTTCTAATGGTTGGACTTGAATTAACAAAATTGGTGGCTTCGTTATACCATGCAGCACCTCCATTTTCTAGTAAAACGGGAAAATCTGTTGGTACCCCACCGTCAGCATTTCCACCAGTTACAGTGAAACCGTCTAGTATCGTACTAGCGTCAACATCTTTAGTATAGATAACGGTATAGGAATTATTAGCTAAGCTACCATCATGGTCAATATCCCCATTTAAAATGGTTACATTGGTTTGTGGATTCCGATTAGCTAAAGTAGGATTACCCGTATTGGGAAACCCCCCAAGGATTTCAACCCCACTAGGAATGACAAAAGAAATAGATTTATTACCGTCCTCAGTAGGAAAATAGCTACCACTGGCTACCCAAATTTGGTCAGCAGTAGTTGCTACGGCAAGCGCATCTGTTAAGTTTGTAAAAGCGTTTGTCCAAGACTGTCCATTATTTCCACCACTAATAGCATCGGCATTCACATAAATTGTTGCTGCAAAAGAACTGTAAGTAATGGTTAAGCAGACCATTAGACTACAAAAGTATTTGTAGCTGTAAGTCATAGCAATTGTTTTTTGTGTCGTTATAGTTATTTGTTAAAATAGGGGACTATTTTATCTTATAATTAGTATTATTCCCGTTCAAACCTAACTTTTTTAGATTTTTTAATAACTAATCATTTAATTAGGTGATAAACCTAAAATGAAAGGTTCGATTTATTAAATGTTAGATTAATAAGTAAGGTCGGACTTTTATAGTTGTTATTAACTATATTGAGTAGGATAAAATACAATATAAAGTAGAATTTGAGATATTAGTAGTAAAGGGGGGAGACGCAATACACGAAATTTACTACACCGCAATATACGACATTTTAATTGTAATGTAAATTAAGTAGCTAAAAATTTATGTTTTTAATACTTTATTTGGCTTATTTATATTTTTTTATTAAAAAATGAAGATTTTTTTTGATTATTCAGATTAGAGCACATAGGCATATTAATCATCATTTAAAAAAATAGACTTAGCCAAAAGCAAACAAAAAGAGAAAGATTATAAAAAATATAATTTTTCCAATTGAGATAGTCCCAGATTGGTATATTAAACTGAATAAAATTATAAGCAATTAAGATGATTTTATTGACAAAATAAGCACAGACAGTAGCAAAGGCGATGCCTTCTAACCCATAATCTTGCACCCAATAAATACTTAATCCTAAATTGACTAGTACTTCAATAATGGCACTTAGGACTAGGATATAGTTGTGTTGCTTAGCTAAAATAATAACTTGCGGCAAGAGTATTCGACTAGAAATAATAAGTAAATAGACATTAAAAACTCTTGCAGATAAGGCAAAGTTTTCATTATAAACTAAAGGAAAGAGGTAGGGACTCACTAACATTAAAACAAAGGTCAGTGGAAATAGCCAACGGGATAATTGGTCTATTTCTGTTTTAATTTTTGATAAAACTACTGCTTGATTTTCGACGGCTAGGGGAATTAAAGTAGCCGTTAAGGCAGCGGTTAGGATGGTGACTAAAGGTAATTCTCTTGCACCGTATCTAAAGACAGCAAACATGCCTGTGTCCTCAAAAAACTTGGTGACTAGGAAGCCATCAACATATTCCATGCCACCACCAATTAACATATGGAGGCTCAGAGGGAATATTAAAAATAAAAGCTTTTTTTGAATAGTCCAATTAATAAAAGAAGGAGGGCTATTTGAAAACTCGGATTGCTTCCAAGTATTGACCAATAGGGTGATTAACCAAAGGAATTTAAAAATACTCCAAATTACCAAACAACGAAATATACCCTCAATCCCCCAATTTAGTAATAATGGGACTAAGACTGCTAGCAATTGAGCAACAAAGACAATGACTCCATACCTATATATTTTAACTTCCTTTTTTTGTAATAAATAGATGTATTCGATTAAAGAAGAGGGGGCATTAAAAATCAGATAAATACAAATTAAATGGAGATATTGAAGGTGTTCAAATTGTGTAAATGTTTCTATTAGGAAAGATTGAAAAAAGTAGAGTAGGGTAGCTGCAAGGACACCAAATATAAAAAGCAAGAAACTAGCATTGATTAATAAGACTGTTTCTTGCTTTTTTAATCTAGTATATTCACTCAGTAAACTTTTTATACCTGCGGAAATCCAAAAGAAAGAGACAAAATTTCCTAAGAATAAAATAACTTCATAAAGTGCAATATCACTAGTGGTTAATCCAAATATTTTGGCTAGTAAAATTCCTATAATTAGGGTTGTACCAAATCGTAGGAGTTGGAAAAATTGTAAGCCATTAATAGGTAGACGAGCTAAGGACATGCAATAAGCTCTATAATTCTTTTATTAAATTAGGATAATCCGTAATGATTCCATCGACCCCCAAAGCTTTCATTCTCTTCATATCTTCCTTTTTGTTAATGGTCCAAGGAATGAGTGTCATACCTTTAGTATGCACCTGGTTAACCAAGGTATCGGTAACCAATTGAAAATAGGGGCTGTAAATAGTTGGAATGAAATCTAATTTTGCCATATTTTCTTCAAATGGATTAATATTTTCAATTAAATAGGCAGTTGTTATTTTTTTATCTAGTTCATTAACTGCCAATAAGCTACGAGTGTCAAAAGATTGGATACAGGCTTTGTCGTAGATACCTAGACGATTAATTTCATCCAATAAAATTTTGGCAAACTTAGCAGGGATAGGGGCTAAATTAACATCCCATTCTGGTCTACTTTTGATTTCTATATTATAATAAGGTAATGCTTGATTATGTGTTTGGCAATATTCATTCACCGCAGCTACTACCTCTGCTAAGGTAGGCTTGTGAATTTTCATTTTTTCTTGCTGCGGAAAGCGTTCATTTCCTCTACTTCCAACATCAAATTGTTTGATATCGTCGGTCGTCATTTGATGAATTAGGTAATTTTTTTCCATTTCATCACTCACTGTTTTTCCATCTGGTGTAGTCGAAATCTCGTGAGAAAACCAAGGTTCATGCGAAATAATAACATCCCCATTCTGCGAAATCGCCGCATCCATTTCTAAGGTTCTGACATTTAATTCCAATGCTTTAAGAAAAGCAGGAACGGTATTTTCTGGTAATAAGCCTCTTGCCCCTCGGTGACCTTGCCAGTCGAACTCAGGAAGTGTTTTTAGTGGCATTGTATTTTTTTTTGGCCTTGTATCACTACAAGCAAAACAAGCTAACAATAATAAAATAAAGATTGGGTATTTGAATTGCATAATTAAAATATTATGAACTTCGGATAAAATCCAAAGATGCGAGTTTTTCTTAATATCTCCTTGTTTATGGCTGTTTTTCCCAAATTTTATGTAGGGAAGGGCTAGGCAGACTGACCGTTAATGGGACAATTTTACATATATTCCATTCACGGTCAGCCTATAGAGAAAATAGATATAATAATTATTTGTGCAACTTGCACCGTAACTTACAACTCGTAACCTACAATTCCGTCTTACTAGCAGAAGTAAGAGCCGACGAAAAAATAAGTTCCGCATTTTTCAAATAGGAACCCGTACGGGTGAACCTCGAAGAGGATGGGCTGCTTTGTAATGGGTTGAAAACCTATGATAAAAACATTCAATTGAAAAATCAAATGCGGAAGTTATTTTTTCGTTATTACTAAGGCTTAGTAGTAAGATAAAAATAAATTCAGATTCTCTTGAGTCAAAAAATTAAGATAAGTCACTTAAAATGAACCGTTTAGTTATCTTAATTATTTTGACAGAATCTGAATTTATTTTTATCGCGTTCCTTAATAACAGATAATTGATTAGGAAAAAATAATAAGATAGCCATTTTGAGATTTT
>CAYMSC010000043.1:0-22363 GCA_964392805.1 uncultured Saprospiraceae bacterium | reverse complement strand
AGGAGCAAAAGAAGCCGTCCTAGATGTTCAAGTTATTGTTTTGCCGTTACTAAATTGATATTATAACAATAATAAATAAGCTGCAGCAAAAGGCAATAAAAATATGAAAGCATCAAATCTATCCAAAATACCCCCATGTCCTGGTAGTAAATTTCCAGAGTCTTTGATATTTAAACTCCTTTTTAGCATGGACTCTACTAAGTCTCCAATGGAACCAAAAAGGCTTACAATGGCAGCTAATATCAACCAATCTAGCAAACGTAAATCAGTAAATAATAGACTTAATAAGTAGGCTACAATAAAGGTGATGACAACACCGCCTGTAGACCCTTCCCAAGTTTTTTTTGGAGAAATTCTAGGGAATAGTTTCGTTTTTCCAATTTGTGATCCTACCAAATAAGCACCCGTATCATTCATCCAAGTCATGGCTAGTAGTCCGAAAACGATGTTGGGTGAAAAAATATCATTATTAAAACCAATAAGTAGTAATAGGGCGAAGGGTATACCAATATAGACCATACCTAATAACAAGATGCCAATATTGGCAAATGGTTTTTTTGAAGCAGTATACAATTCATAAACAAAAGCTAAGAATACCAGCGGCAGCATTAAAAAGGTGGCATACCAAACGTATTGTTTGTCTTGGACAATATTTAATCTTTCTAATGCTACTAGAATGAAAGGAACGATGCCTAGTATTAGTCCTAAAAAACGCCTATTTACATCTCTTCGACTTTTAGTCTCTTCTAAGGCTAGGTTTAAATATTCCCAAATAGATAGGACCGTAATTAAGCCAAATAGCCCTACAAATGTAAATGGATGTGCATATACTCCGCCTACCATCACAATGACAAAAACAATGGCAGTCAGTACTCTTCTAACAAAAGTTGACATAGACTTTTTTGAGATGTTAGATGTAGGGCAGTTATTTTTTCAGCAGTCAGTCGAATTAATTAGTTTATGCCAAACATCCAACAATCAATAAATTTGATAGTCTGATAGTTGAAAGCTGAATTTGACGTGAAAATAGGAAAATACTTGGAGGGGAAAAATTGTATAGGGAAAAAATCACCTTGGACTAGTGATTTATACAACTCCATTGCGTTTTATGCGTTTAAATAAAGGAAACCGTAGGTACAAAGGTATCTAAAAAGAGAAACGCAAATGTTTAACAAGGTAAATGGTTTATCCTTTGTACCTTTATACCCCTACACCTTTACATACACCCCTATACCTTTAAACCTTTACAAGAAACCTTTTAACGCTAAAGTTACGTTAAAATTAATGCGTGATTAACTATTTTGATTTATCTTATGTTTTTATTAGGAGGAGTGATGAAAGAATAGTTTTGAATCTCATAAAAACTTCCTTTTTTTAAAAAATTAACAATAATTTGGCCCTTAAAGCCATAATTAATCATATTTATGATGGATACTTTTCGATTAAAAACGACCATCCAAAATGATTCACTAAGAAATAACTATATGAAATTGCTACAATACAGCATATCTTTTTTATTACTTTGGTCTTTATTGCTTCCTAATTTAGTGGCGCAAGAAGGGCAAAGATATACGGAAGAAGAGGTGAATATTCAAAAATTATTTATAGAGGCTAATCGTGAAAAATTGCTTCGTAAATATGAAAATGCAGCTTTCCTGTTTGAGGAAGTAACTAAAAAGGATAAAAATAATCCTGCTCCCTATTATGAATTGGCTAAAGTCTATGATATTCTTGATGAAAGTGAAAAGGCGTTAAAGCATATTAAAACGGCTATAAGATTAGATAAGCGTAATACATGGTATCAAATATTTTTGGCTCAATTGCATGAAAAAAATAATTTAGATATTGAGGCTGCTAAAGTTTATGAACAATTGGTCCAAAAAGACCCTCAAAACGAATACTATTACTATCAATGGGCCTATTTTTTGGTCAAATCTGGACAAGGGGAAAAGGCGTTGATTGTTTTTGATAATTTAGAAAGTGTTGTTGGGGTGAATGCTGACATAGCAGAAAGAAAACATAAAATATATCACCAATTGGGCAAACGCAAAGAAGCGGCTAAAGAGCTTGCAAAGCTAGCCGAAGCCTTTCCTGAGAACGTTCCTTACAAACATAATCTAGCTCGATATTTTGAGCAAATTGATTCAAGAAAAAATGCAAAGATTATTTACCAGGAAATTATCAGAATGAACCCCGAAGATGCTAAGGCAAGTATTGCACTAGCTTCCTATAATGCGGGTAATCAAAAAAATGATTTAGGTTATTTAGGTACTTTGGGAGAATTGTTTAAAAAGGAAAATGTGTTGATTGATGTAAAAATAGCTAAACTTTATCCTTATGTTGCTGCGGTTGCCACCGAAAAAGACCCTACAACAAAACAAGCTATACTTGATTTAGGAAAATTATTAACAGAAACTCATTCTACGGCTGCCAAAGCCTATTCTATTTATGGAGATATGCTCTATCAAGTAGGAGATTTGGAGGCGGCTTTGGGAGCATATAAAAAGACGCTTAAAGAAGATGATACGGTTTATCCTGTTTGGAGAAATGCGATGGAAATTCATCACGAACTGGAAAAATATGAGGAGCTTATAGATTTCTCCGAAGAGGCGATGGATTTATTCCCTAATCAAGGTGCTTCTTATTATTATAATGGCTTGGCCTATAATAAAAAAGAAGACTACGGAGAGGCTTTAAATTCTTTTCAATTGGCATTGATGATGTCTGGAAAAGACCCCGCTTTGGCAGCAGATATTTATGGGGCGATGTCTGTGACTTATGGTCATCAGAAGAAGCTGGATAAAGCTAAAATGGCAGTGGAGAAAGGACTGGAACTAAACCCTAAATATGCTGTTTTGATTGAGCAATATGGTGATTTGCTTTTCCAAAATGGAGAAGTAGAAGCGGCAATTGTACAATGGAAAAAAGCATTGGAATACAATGAAAATTCGGCTTCTTTGAAGCAAAAAATAGCGAATCGTTCTTTATAATCGGTTAGTCAAACGATGAACGATGAATTCGTTACTAAATAAGATTCTCTACCGTACACTTTTTGAAAACGCCGCCTACAACGGCTAAAATAAGGGATTTGCTCACCCCAAAGGACTCTTTACACGCACGCAGCATGAAGAAGTGTCAACTTCTGAACCCGAAGGGATGAGCTGCCAAGTGCGTGATTCAGTAAAAAGTGTACGGTAATGAAAAATAAGAAATGTATTAATAGTTAATCACAATTAATCGTTTATAGTTACTTAAATTTATTCGCCAAAACCACTACTTAACTTGCAATACAAAACTATCAACATCCTCCTATTTTTTAGTTTGCTTTTTCTTACCGCTTGTAGTACGAAAAAACTAATCCAAGAAGATGGGACAACTAAGCTAGATTTAAAAAAGCGTTCTAGTAAATATTTGCTTAAAAAATTGAAAGTTAAAGAATTAGACGTTGAATGGCTAAGTTCAAAAGCAAAAATTACCTATAAAGATGAAGCCCAAACACGGAAGTTTAATGCCAATATTCGAGTACGAAAAGATAGCGTGATTTGGATGAATGTAAAGAAATTAAGTGTAGAAGCTTTTCGTATCTTGATTACTCAAGATTCTATTTTTATTATCGACCGATTGGAAAAAAAATACTACACACACGGATTGGATTTTGTAGAAGAAAAATTTAATTTTCCTGGTCAATTTCAAGCTTTGCAAACGGCTATTTTGGGTAACCCTTACTTTTTTGACCGACAAAAATTATCCGCTAATATTGCCGACCAACAATATCAATTAACTTCTGGTGCAGAAATCAGAACCCGTAGTACTTATTTACTTAATGGATTGGATTATTCCTTGGAAAAAATGTCTTTTTTTGATGTAGAACGAAATCGAAAATTGGCTATTGAACTATCGGATTATTTAACCGTTATCGACCAGTTAATTTTTCCTCATAAGAGAACTTATACAATAGAAAGTAAAGAAACTGGAGTCGCTAAGATTGATATGAAATTTTCTAAAGTACAACTGAATACTCCGAAAAGTATTATTTTTAGTGTTTCTGATAAATATGAGCGAATCGTTGATTTTGAAACGAATTAGAAGCGATATAAAAATATACCTTCTCTGAGATACCTCGGAGCAGGCAGTGCTCGGTTTGATTTAGAGATTTTTTCTGATTGAAAATGAATCCATACGAGCGAACCGCAAAGCATGAAGAAGTGTAAGTTTCTGAACCGTGAAACGGACGGGCTGCTAAGTAGTCAAAAAAAATGGAATCGAATCGACTATTTCACGGGATTTGTAAGAGAACCAAAATATAATGATTTATGCACCTGTTGAAGCGTAGAAAAAACATTCATGCCCTTATTTTTACGCTATCCCTATGCTTATATTCGATTTCCTTAATTGCTCAAAATAAACAAGCGCTTACCCAAAAACGACAAGCCTTATTAAAAGAAATTGATACGGCAACTAGGCTTTTATCTGCTACTAAACAAGATAAAAAGGCTGCGCTAGACCAATATTATACCCTGCAAAGACAGATGAAACAACGAGAAGAATTGATAGAGACCCTTCAGCAGGAAATAACATTTTCTAATCAAAGTTTGGAACGTACTTCGGTTACGATTAATTCCTTGCAAGAGGATATGAATCGCTTGGAACTCGAATATGGAGAGATGGCTAGACAGGCTTATCGTAATAAGATGAATGACAATAAGCTACTATTTTTATTCTCCGCAGAAGGTTTTAGTGATGGGTTAAAACGGTGGCGGTACATTCAGCAATATGATGAATATCGAAAGAAACAGGCAGGTCTAATTATAGAAACAAAGGCCTCTTTGACAGAAAAATTAAAATCTACCGAAATAAAGCAAACGGAGTTAGCATCCTTATTAGCTACGGCAGAAAACCAACAACAATTATTGCAAAAAGAATTGGTGCGTAAAAATGGTTTGTTAAAAACACTTAAAGCTGATGAAAGTAGAATTTCCCGTCTTATCAATCGAAAAAAGTTAGCACACCAAAAGCTTTCCGTAGCTATTGAAGATATAATTGCTAAAGAAATTAAAAATAGAGTGGGAAGTGATCGGGTAAATACTTCTCCTTCGGATAAACCGAATAAGAACGCTTTAAATGCTGAGGCTATCGCTTTATCTAGCACCTCTTTTAAAAAACAAAAAGGAAAATTGACGTGGCCTGTCAAAAACGGTTTAATTACCCGCCATTTTGGAAAACAAAGCCATCCTATTCACAAGCAAATCCAAATTACAAATAATGGCATTGACATTCGGGCAACTGAAGATAATTTGGTAGCGTCGATTTTTGATGGACAAGTAGTTGGTACACAATATGTTCCCGGTTATCAGAATACGCTAATTATTCAACATGGGAATTATTATTCAGTGTATTCAAATTTAGAAAAGGTCAATGTTAAGAAAGGAGCTAAAGTGGAAAGGGGACAGTTAATTGGCATTGTAGGCAAGAATAGCCAAAACGATAGACTAGAGGTTCATTTAGAAATATGGAAGGGTAAACAACGGATGAATCCTGCTGTTTGGTTAAGCAGATAGAAAAAAATAAAAAAATCTGACTAATTCTTATATGAAATTTAAAATAATGAATTACATTAGCTTTAGTTTTGAAAAATTATAAAAATCTCTTTTGTGAATTCCTCCTTCAATATGCTATTTTGATGGAGGAATTTTTTCTCTTTGTAGTGGGACAAAATGTAAAGTTATTTTTCTTTCGTCCTTTTCTTATTTTGCAGTCGTCCATTAAAAAAATAAACAGTACCCCCCAAGCATGTAGCACCTGTTACATGGTAGGCTGCCGATTCGTCGGTAGTCTTTTTTATTTGGCACTACGTTGAAAAGTGTGGGTCATCATTTATTTGATAATTATTTTTTGAAAATTAAGTCATTTAAAGCAAGAGATACTTTGAAAGTAAAGCCCCTAGTAGGTGATACTTTCAAAGTATCTCCTACTTTTAGACTACTAACCCACACTTTTCACCGTAGTGCCTTTTTATTTAAAGGCGTTTTAATGGTTGATTATTGGGTATTTTCCGTTAACTATATATCGTCTTTATTGATACCTAATTTTTTTATTAATATACTACGAAGTGCTTTTAATATCTTTAAAATATCAAAAATTTCTTCATCAGTTGTGGAATAATCTTTACTTATAGCATATTCTTTGCCTTTTAATACCATAAAATACCAGAATCTTCCAACAATATAACAGCCATACATTACCTCATTATCTTTGTTTTGATATTGTCCAACTAACATAGCAGCCAAATTTTGTCCAATTGGGTCACCACTACTATTAACATCTTTTTTATATTCATGAAAACTAAAATAAGGTATTTCTGGTTCTTGGAAGCCGCTTGCTAATATTCCATCGGGCTTTCCTATTAATTCATAATTATCTATGATACTACTGATAGAACGTTGAGCAAACAAATTTAAACGATAAGGAATGGTAAAATTGATAAGATTTAAGATAGGGCCAATAAATCCCATAGAGAGGTCATGTTCGTTCCAAACATCAAGGTTATCAGTTAATCTATTTTGGTAAAATTTAGTAATATTGATTTCTTCTTCCGTTAATTCCGCTTCCGTAGTCAACCACTCTTCTAATGCTTCAATTTTTTTGATTTTACGCAATCCAAAGATTTTATACAATCCTTGTTGGGTCATTTGATTTAAATATAGCTTTTCTACTTCTTTTTCCATATTACCTATTTTACTATAAAAATAACGTTATTCCTAGATTTAAACAAAAACCTTTCTTCTGAACGTCTATTTTTTATATAATTCTTGTCGACTTATTTAGCCGACCTCAATTTCAAATCAGTAGATGATTGATTGTGGCCGCACTATAACCAAAGGATTGCCAAGATGCTTTTAAGGAGAACAACTCTCTGCCAATTACCCACCATATATTATTTATTTTATAATATTTTTTAAAAAAACCTTGGAATGGCATGGTAATTGGAAATTAACTCATAACAACGATTTTTAATATGGTTGCCGCCTTGTTTTAAAAATCTGATACTTAGAGATTCGACTATTAGCATACCTACACATGTTGATACCTATTTACATCTACACTTCTGATTTATTTGGAGATTGATGATTCGATAACTATCGTATGATTAATTCCAAACTCACTTGTTTACCGTTTTGAAGCGTATTTTATATACGCAAATACCCAACACCATTTTGTCTCTTCTATACTCAATTTTAGCTTTTGTCTTTTAATTGATTAGGACACCTATGGAATGATTGTACCAAAACTAAATCATTTCTAAACCCTATGGGGTTTGTTGCCAGTTATCAATTACATTTTAGATTATTCTGTTCCCGATGTTGCTCTATCCAAAATGACTATTTTCGATGAATCATTGATTTTTTTTAATGATTTTCGATTACTTTTTACTGGTTATTGTGCATCAACAAACGAATGTTTTAAGGTATCTCCTTAACACATTCAACACCTTTAATATAACTGTTGTTATGCTGAAAAATTACTGGTTAAAAGCCCTCTTTTTCATAAGTGCGATGTTGCTTATGGGAAAAACTGATGCACAGGTAAAATTTAAAATTGAACTCCTTTCGGATAGTGTCACCTATCAAGTGTCTTTAGTTTCTGAGATAGGACCTTTCCCTGCTATCGCTCAAAATTTCATCAATTCTGCTACCGTTACCATACTTGCGCCCACAGGGCAATTGACACCCAATAATGTGGCGAATCAAGAAGGAATTTGGTCTAGTCCTGATACCTATATTAATCCAGTGACAGAATTTGAAATGGACTATTTTGTATTTAATCTTACGGGGTCTATTAACAATATTCTCTTTACCCCTGGTTTAGTTGTGTCATTATTTACTTTTACGAATACGGGAAGTTGTGCAGGTGCTGTTTTTTTTATGGATAACGAGAATGACCCTTTTTTAAACCAAAATCCCGATGTAAATATTGGCAATCAAATGTCTGTCTTGGGTAATGGGCTTTCAAATGCCTTTAACGGAGAATTTGAACCAGGGAATGCCAATTGTATGGGTGAACCACCTTGTGATTTGATATTAGATAGTATTTCTTCTACAAGTATAACTGCTTGTGGAGCAATGGATGGTTCAATTGTTTTTAATGCTTCTAATAACACGGGAACTATCGAGTATAGCATCAATAATGGCTTAGATTGGTTTACGAATAATGTGTTTTCTGGACTTACTGCGGGAGAATATACGCTTAGAATTAGGGATGATCTTTGTGGTCAAGTTTATGAAAATAACCCTGTCGTTATTGCCGAACCTGGCATTTTAGTAAACCTGCTATCTCAAACACCTCCTTCTTGTAATAATAGTTTTGACGGAGAAATTCAGATCGCTGCTAGTGGAGGCACCGCTCCTTATGAATACAGTATTAATAATGGTGCGAATTGGACAACAGATAGTATTTTTAGCAGTTTAGGCAATAGTTTTTATAATATTAAAGCTAGAAATGCTGATGGTAGTTGTGAGAGTGATTATGCCAATAACCCCCTTATTTTTTCTGTTCAGGCAATAGATGTTCTTGCTACTAAAATGGATGTTTCTTGTGCAACTGGTGTTGGAGGCAACATCAATATTACAGCGACTGGCGGAAGTGGCATTTTTGAATACAGCATTGATAATGGTACAACTTGGTCTAACAATAATAATTTTGCGGACTTAGTAGCTGGTAGTTATGATATTTTTGTTCGGAATGGTGATGGAAGCTGTGCTAGCCCTTTTCAAGATAACCCATTAGTGATTCAATCAGGTACGCTTGATTTTGAAGTAAATGCTATAAATCCTGACTGTATTGATGTTATGAATGGAAGCATTTCTATTGTCATAAGCGGCAGCACGGGGGACTTTGAATATAGTATTGATAGTGGAATGACTTGGCTATCATCTGGTGTTTTTAATAACTTAGACTCAGGAACTTATGTGCTTGCGACCAGAATTACAGGAGGCAATTGTCTAACTTTTCACGATAGTCTGATACAATTATCGGCTACGGATATTGATATTTCATTGACCACTACTAGTAATGATTGTGGAGGTAGTAGCAGTGATAATAGTATTACTATATTAGCCACTGGTGGAAGTGACAACTTTGAATATAGTAATGATGATGGTGTCAATTGGCAAACGAGCAATATTTTTAGTGATTTAGCGAGCGGTGATTATCAGATAAAAGTTCGAAATCTGTCAGGTACTTGTGAGACTGCTTTTATTAATAATCCTATTTCTTTTACTGAAAATGCTATTGTTGTTACTGTGAATAGTATGCTGCCAAGCTGCGCTACCGATTCAGATGGAAGTATTTCTATTACTGCATCAGGTGGTACAGGTAGTTTTATATACAGTATTGATAACGGCGTTTCTTTTTCTAATCAACCTTTATTTTCTGATTTGCCAAATGGCAATTATATGGTTCTGGTTAGAGATGGAAATGGAGTTTGTGAACAAGCCTATGAGAATAATCCTGTTCAGCTCAATACGGATGCCTTAGTGTTGTCGATTGCTTTTACTGAAAGTTCTTGTGCCAATACAGCAGATGGTGCTATTTCTATGATAGGAAATGGTGGCATTGGTAGTTTTGAATACAGTATTGATAGTGGTGCTACTTGGAATTCCAATAATAATAGATTGAACCTTCTTCCAGATTTATACTATCTTCAACTAAGAAATAGTGATGAGACTTGTCCAACAGATTTTGTTAATAACCCTGTGGATTTGCGACCTGATTTTATTGAGTTTAGTATCATTAGTAATACTCCACCATCTTGTGAAACGAATAATGATGGTAGCCTGATTTTATCCGCTACGGGTGGTAATAGTACAGATTATGAATATTCTATTGACAATGGAAATACTTTTTCCAATTTTGGACTTTTTCAAAACCTTGGAGCTGGTTCCTACTATCTACAAGTGAGAAATACAGGCACGGATTGTGTTGTCAATCATCCTGATAATCCGATTATGGTCGTTAATCCTAATTGCCCAAATCAACCTGTCAGTACTGATTGTATCGTAGAATATATCTTATCAGAAGTCAATGGAAGTTATACGATTTCAATAGTGGCTGATACAACTTGGAATTTTCCACTATCTCAAACTTCTAGTGCGCAGATATCTATCCAAGTACCAACAGGAGGTTTTGAATTAGGAAATATTGATAATAAAATAAGTGGTGTTGTATTTGACAATACGGGACAGTCTATCAATCCAAGTGAGGCGGTAGGTTTTGATTTTTATGCTTTTAATCTACTAGCTATTACTGCGAATATTCCTTATGTTCAAGGAGATACGGTGGTTTTATTTAGTTTTGAAAATACAGGACAATGTATCGGAGGAGAAATAGCCTTAATTGGGGAGGGAGCTGTGCCAGACCCTAATATACCTAACCTGAATTTTGAAGCCCAGCTTACCGTAGCAGGGTGGGGAGGGCCTGATGCTCCCGTTTGTAGTGCCAGTCAAACGACTGCTATTTGTACGGCACCTGTTGATTCCTGTGTAATTAATTATACCCTAACAGAAAATAATGGTCTATTTACCATAGGAATGCTTCCTGATACGACTTGGATTACTCCTTTAAATATCGTAAGTAGTGCCCAAATTTCTATCCGAATTCCAACAGGTGGTTTTCAAATTGAAAACGTACAGAATGCTATCAACGGGGTTATTTTTGAAGAATCGGGGCGTTTGAGTAGCATTGTTTCTGGAGTAACTTATGACTTTATCAGCTTTTCTCTGGCAACTTTTGGTACTACTGCTATCCCATTCTTAAATGGAAGTGAAGTCGAGCTATTTAGTTTTGAAATTAATGGTGCTTGCAGTCCAGATTCTATTCATCTTGTCGGAGAAGGAAGTCCTTTTACTTTTCCTAATGGGGAAGAAGATAATATCATTTCTCAGATGACTGTTGCAGGGTGGGGAAGTGCAGATGTACCACTTTGTGTGCAAGCACTTGGTCAACCGCTTTGTACGCTGGCTGTCCAAAATGTAACCACTACAGATGCGTCTTTCTGTGGTGCAACTGATGGTACTATCACTATTGCAGCAAGTTGTGATGGAACTTTTACGCAATTTAGCATTGATAATGGACGAACTTTTCAATCATCACCTACATTTACGGGACTTTCTGCGGGTAATTATTTTATAAGACTTTTTAATGATTCTACGGACTGCGAAATTATTTATACTGCTAATCCTGTAGTTATTAATGATAGTGACTTAATTACTTTTACAGCAACTAGTACCGCCCCTACTTGTGTAGATAGTCTAGATGGGTCGATTACTTTTATGGCCAATAATGGTAGTGGTAGTTATTTATATAGTATTGATAGTGGTCGAATGTGGTCTACTAACCCCACTTTTACGGGACTCCCAATAGGAGATTTTTTCTTGAGTGTCAGTAATTTAGATACCACTTGTGTGGTGACCAATGATACTTCTTTTTTAAGCTTATCTGCTGGACCTTGTTCTATAGATACCGATATGGACGGTCAACCTGATATGAATGAGGATATTAATATGAATGGCGATTTGACGGACGATGATACCGATATGGATGGTATACCTAATTATCAAGATACAGACGATGACGGTGACGGGATTGCTACCATTATGGAAGAAGCTGGACCGAATCAGGGAGATGCCAATGGTGATAATTTAAGCGATTGTTTGCAAGCCAATGTAGCGACTACAACCGACCAAGATGGAGATTTTCGAACCTTGGAGGTGAATGGTGCTGCCTGTGCTAGTATCAGTCAATTTATCATTCATCCAGAAGGAACAATGAGCGAATTTGACCCTGTTTATGATTTTCCTTTTGATTTAAATGGCTTAACTATTCCTTGTGCAGGTACGGTAGATATTCAATTATATTTCCATAATTCTATTGATTTAAATGGATTTACCTATCGAAAATTTGGCCCAATGATTCCTGATGACCCTGTATCTGAATGGTATGATTTTCCAATAACGATTGGTCAAACAACTATCGGAGGACAAACGATTGGAACAATTAGTTTCCAATTAACAGATGGAGATATGGGCGATGCTACGGGAGTAGATTCATTAATTGTTGACCCAGGTGGTTTAGCAAGAAATGTCTCGGATAGCCTTCCTTGCCCTATAAATTATGCAATTGAGCAAATAGGAAATGATTATATAATAAGTTTGACAGGTGATACGTCTATTACTCCTCCTTTCAATGTGGTTAATGATGCAGAAATTACCCTCAGAGCGCCTACTGGAATTTTAGATGCTAGCAATCTAGTGAATATGGTTACGAATGTTACTTTTGAACTAGATACCGCCTTTATCGCACCTATTGAAGCACCTAATTTTGATTATTTTGTTTTCAAATTGAGTGCTGCTTCATCAGGAACAACTAATATTACCATAGCTCAAAACTTTAAACAAAATTTATTTTCTTTTGAAAATATAGGGGTTTGCTCTAGCGATAGCTTATTTTTAGTCGGAACTGGGGCCTCTTTTTTTACCCCTCCAATTGGCGGTGAATTTTTAACTTCTTCTATTACTATTAATGGATTGAACGAAACTACTTGTGTATCCAATCTAGGAGCAGCTTTCTGTTTGCCTCCAGTAAGAGACACGCTTAATTTTACCATTAATTTTAATGACACAACGCAGGTTTGTTTAGATAGTGCTGTTCAACTAACAGCTATTGGAACAGCAACAGTTTTAAGTGCAGGTAGCCAGGTAAATGTAACGGTAAGTGATAATGAAGATTGCATTATCTTAGAGCCAGCTAATGGGTTTTCTGGAAACGATACTTTGCAAGTGATACATTGCGGAACTACGAATCCTACTGTATGTGATACAACGGTGGTTATAGTAACCGTAACGGAACCTTTAGGATGTCTTTTTGAATATATTCTGGAAGAGACAAATGGAACATATACAGTGAGATTAGCGGTAGATTCAACCGTTAGTAGCCCATTGAATGCCACCTCCTCCATGTTGGTAGTTATTAGAATACCTCCCTCAACATTCAATGTTCCAACGGATAGTATAACTACACTTTTAGGGGGTACTGTTTTTGAAAATACCAGTAATGGTGTCATATTCGATGCTGAAGAGCCAGATTTTGGATATATCTTTTTTGATATTAATGGACTGGCCTCTCCCAATTATCAGACAGGAGATACCTTAGATTTATTTTCTTTTTCAGGTAATGCCTGCACGGGAGATAGTATTCAGTTGGTTGGCCCAGGTGCAGCTTTTCCTAACCCAATTGTAAATGGAGTGGAAGCAACTTCCTTTTTATCTATTGGACAATTTTTACCAATAGGCGGAACGCCGTATTGTGTCAATCCAATAGGGGTTTCTATTTGTGATCCTGCTCCCCCTGCTGCTCCAACAGATACGTTACATTATGTAATAGATTTTGAAACCAACGAAACAGTTTGTATCGACTCTGCGCTGCAATTATTAAATAATGTAGGTAATGTGTCTATTTGTAGTGTATTGGATAATGTGTTGTTGGTTACAAATAACGGAAGTAGTTGTGTAGAATTCCAACCTAGTACTACTTTTGCTGGAAATGATACCATTTGTGTTGTGCATTGTGATGATGTGATGACGGATTTCTGCGATACAACCATTTTAGTGGTTACTGTTGGTTCTGATGATTCAACGCCACCAATGCCAGTAGAAGATACGACTTGTGCGGTTAATTTCGACTTAGCTTTGGTGGACGGTACTTTTATAATCAGCATGACTTCTGATACCACTCTTTTTAATACTTCTTTTCCAACACCTGCTGCACCAAATCCATTTATTGGAGCGCCTACTTCGGTGATGGATATTACACTACGTGCACCTACTGGAACGCTTCAAATTGTGAATCAAATTGATTTTGGAACTGGACGGGAATTTGTTTTGACAAATTCTATTATTAGTCCTGCGGAAAGCCCAGCTTATGACTATTTTGTCTTTGGTTTGAACACAAATAATACACCGACAATAGAAATTCGATATGATGAAGGACAAACGGTAGACTTGTTTTCTTTCCAAAATTTTAATTGCAATTTAGATAGTATTTTCCTAGTTGGTCGAGGGACTGATTTTCCTGTTCCGCTAATTGGTGGTATGAATATAGAAACGAGGGTCGTAGCTAATGCGGATAGTATTCCTGCTTGTGTCAATGGCATGGCAATTATACCTGCGGAAATTTCTTTTACTCAAACTAGCGTCAATCCAACGACTGGAAATTGTATGGATGGTTCTATTACCATTACTGCTTCGGGAGGTACAGGACTTTATGACTACAGTATTGATAATGGGGTAACATGGGTAAGTAGCAACGTTTTTTCTGATTTAGAAGTAGGAATTTATTCCGTTATAGTTAGAAGTAGTGATGAAAATTGTATGACTCCGGCTACTTCGGTAAGTTTAACCAATGTGGATTGCACAAATAGCCCACCTCCATGCACAGTTGCAATTAACAATGTGTCGCCAATGGATGCGTCTTGTAGCCAAGCTAATGGAACGATTACGATTACTGCAACTGGTCCAAATCTTCAATATAGTATCAATACAGGTGCTACTTTTCAAAGTAGTAATGTCTTCCAAAATGTAAGAGAAGGTATTTATAACATTGTCGTGAGAGATTCTTTAATGACAACCTGCGAAGCCAATGTCACTTTTACCTTAGACGGAACAGATGGACCAGTTATTCAATCTATTGACATTTCGGATTCGACTTCTTTTGCAATGAACGAGGGTACTATTATAATTAATGCAACAGGATCAAAAGATTTTCAATACAGTATTGATGGTGGGCAAAATTATTTTAATGGGAATTCTTTTAACCTTTTAGGTATTGGAACTTATAATATTATGCTTATCAATACAGATAATTCATGTCCTACTACTTATGAGAATAACCCAGTGATTATTTCTGAACCATGTTTAGTTGATGCAGGTGATGACAGGACTATTTGTGCAGGTGAAATGACGACCTTATCAGCGAGTGGTGCGGCTACTAATTATACATGGACACCCACAACAGGCTTGAGTGCTACAGATATTCCAAACCCTATTGCTGCTCCAATAGTTACAACTACCTATTTTGTAATCAATAGTGATGCAGATTGTACAGCAATGGATTCTGTGATTATTACCGTAGTGCCTAATGTCACAGCTAGTTTTGATAGAATGATTAGTTGCACGGATTTATCCGCCAATTTTACAGATAATTCTACTTCAGCAGGAACGATTACTGATTGGTTCTGGGATTTTGGAGATGGAGTAGGAACTTCTACGGAACAAAATCCTAGTTATACTTATTTTGCTTCTGGAGCTTATATGGTTAGTTTAACCGTTACCACTACTGATAATTGCGAAAATACCATTACTCAAAATATTGAGGTAGGAGATGGTTTGGATGTATCGGTCTCCAATGATGCAACACTTTGTATAGGCGATTGTATTACGCTTATGGCAACTGGTGGAACTACTTACCAATGGGCCGCTTCTCCAGATTTGAGTGCTACGGATATTCCAAACCCAGTAGCTTGTCCTACCGAAACGACCACTTATTTTGTAACGGTTATGAATGATAATGGCTGTACGGAAATGGATAGTGTCACTATTACCATTGATTCGCTTGATATTGGTGTTTCTGCAACTGGTACTTCTTGTGCCGAAGATAATGGGAGCATTACTATTTTTGCTATGCTTCCTGGGGCAGTACTTGAATTTCAAATTGAAGAAAATGGACCTTGGGTGACTAATAATGTATTTAATGATTTGGCGGCAGGGAATTATAATGTAAGTGTACGAATAGCTGGCGGAGGATGTGAAACACCTTTTGCCAATAACCCTGTACAAATCAATAACGTTTCTTCACCAACTGTTGACTTAGTTTTTACGGAAGAAACTACGGATTGTAATTCATCGGATGGAATAATAACGATTACTGCTTCAGGCAGTAGTGCCTTAATTTATTCGATTGATGCAGGAATGACTTGGAGTGTTTCAGAAGTGTTTGAGAACTTAGCGGCTGGAAATTATTCTGTTCAAGTGGCTAATGCAGATACTACTTGTTTGTCTCCTATAGAAATAGTTGAAGTTTTTTCTCCTCTTGCACCTGTTTTTTTAGGGGTAGATGGAACAAGTACGCTTACTTGTGAAAGTGCAGATGGGTCTATTTTCGTTGAAGCGGAAGGGAATGGTTTTGATGAACTAGAATACAGTTTAAATGGAATGGATTGGCAAGATTCTAATTTATTTGAAAACTTATCAGTAGGAAATTATACTGTTTTTATTCAATATCAAAATGGTACTTGTTTGGTAGAATATCCTTCAACTGTTGAAATTCTCCCAGGCACAGCACCAGAAATAATTGAGGTTATCCAAACAGACCCAACAGCATTGGATGCATTCGATGGGTCTATTATTATCAATGCAACTGGAATACTAGGGCTAGAATATAGCATTAATAATGGGCTTACTTACCAAGCAAGCAATGAATTTTTTGGTTTAGATACTGGCAGCTACGAAATTATTGTAAGATATATTGATGACACTTGTGAAACTGCCTTTACGGATAGACCAGTTATTTTAGACATTGGAGATTGTTTATCATTTCTTACAGTGCTCTATACTGGACCGCTAGGTTGTGGTTCGAATGACGGTCATATATCCATCTTTGTTGATGACCCTATCAATATAGAATACAGCATTAATAATGGCATTGATTGGCAAAGTAGTGAAATCTTTGACGACCTCTCCGCGGGCACTTACACCATTTTAGCTAGAAGAACAGACCGATCTTGTCAAATTGGTTTGGACAGCACGATTACTTTAATGGATGAAGAAGCGTTAATGATTATTGATGTCCAAACAACTGCTATAGACGATTGTAATAGTATGCTTGGCGAAATTATTATTCAAACCAATATTTCTAATAATTTAGAGTACAGTATTGATAATGGCGTGACTTACCAAATGGATAATGTGTTTTCAAACTTAGCTGCTGGTACTTATACTATTGTAGCTAGAAGCATAGATTTGACTTGTCAGGCAAGCTTTGACACGCCGATAATTTTAGAGGAGATAGACAGGAATATTAATGAGGTTCTGACGAATAATCCCTCAGGATGTAATGCCTCAAATGGAAGTATTATCATTGATGCCCTAGGTGGTTTTAATACCGAATTTAGTATCAATAATGGAATTACTTGGCAGAATGATAACCAATTCTTTAATCTTCCTGCTGGTTCTTACAACATCAGAGTTAGAACAGGAATTTGTGATTTAGAATATGTTGGAAATCCTGTTGTTTTAGGTTCTCCTAATGGATTCTCCGTAGTTAACTCTATTCCAAATGCTGCTACCTGTACGGAGGTTTTAAGTGGGGTATCTGTGACCTTGAGTGAAACTATTAGTTCCTTTATAGTAAACAGTGGCAATATAGAAAATGTAATCCAAAATGGTCCTACTTTAACATTTGATGCGGTAGTAAGTGATTTCTTTAATGAATTTAGTTTGACCTTTACAAATGCCCAAGGTTGTGAAATAACGGAATCCTTTATTGTTTTCCAAGCTACCGATACAGAAGCAGACTTTGTAGTGATTGAACCTCATTGCAAAGAGATGGAAGTGAGTATTCTTTTCACAGGAACTGCTACGCCTATGGCTAACTTAACTTGGGAATTAGATGGAGGTGTTTTAATAAATAGTAGTCCTGCTACGGATATTGCTCCCGCAGGTAGCGAAATTACGGTTAGATGGGAGTCAGAAGGTAGTCGATTAATCAAATTGACGGTAAATGACGGCGGATGTGTAGACGATGAATTTGAAAGTATCTTTGTAAGAAAATTACCTTTAGCAGAGGCTGGACCAAATGCTTCTATTTGCATGGGACAATGTGTCCAATTACAAGGTAGTGGTACAGGTGTTTGGTTTACTTGGAGTCCTGCTGCTGGATTAAGCACGACTGATGGATTGACCACTACCGCTTGTCCAACAGAGACGACTACTTATTATTTGACCGTTATGAATGCGGACGGTTGTGCAGCCGTAGATAGCGTAACTATTAATGTAGAAACTGATTTTCTTACGGTTAGCCCTAATACGACTATTTGTGTAGGCGAAAGCACGCTATTACAGGCGATTGGAGGTAGTTCTTATACCTGGTCTCCTACTATTGGATTGAATAATCCAAATATTGCCACACCGACTGCAAATCCTTCAACGACAACTACCTACACCGTCATTTCTCCTAATTTTAATGGCTGTATAGATACGGCACAGGTTATCGTCTTTGTCAATCCTGAGCCAATTGCGGTTGCTTGTGAAGATAAAACGATATGTAATGGTGATAGTATTCAATTGGTTGTTACGACCTTTGCCCAATATGCTTGGAGCCCATCAAATACTTTGTTGAACCCTAATACGGGTACCCCAACTGCTTTCCCTACGGTTACGACAACTTATACCGTGACGGTAACAGATGAAAATGGTTGTACGGATACAGACGAAGTAGTGGTTTTTGTAAATACGCCATCAGCAATCTCCGCAGGAAATGATACCCAAATTTGTACAGGCACTTCTGTTCAATTAATTGCTTCAGGAGCAAATACTTATAGCTGGTCACCTACAACGGGGCTGAATAATCCCAATATATCTAATCCCATTGCTAACCCTACGACTACAACTACCTATACGGTAACAGGTACTGATGTTAATGGTTGTGTAAATACGGACCAAGTTACAGTTACAGTTATAGAGGGGGCGGGCATTACAGCAAGTGGAAATGTGACTATTTGCGAAGGAGAAGGAACGACTTTAAATGTTGCAGGAGGTACTAATTATACTTGGTCTCCGGCTACTGGTCTGAACAATCCGTTTTCTCCTAATCCAGTAGCAAATCCAACAGTAACTACGACTTATACCGTGACGAGCACCAGCATCAATGGATGCCCTGCGATAGCTAATGTAACGGTTTTTGTTAATCCACCACCAAATGCGATTGCTTGCGAAGATAAGATGATTTGTCTTGGAGATAGTATTCAATTGATAGTGACGACACATGCACAATATTCGTGGAGTCCATCAAACACTCTGCTAAATCCAAATAGTGGTACGCCGATAGCATTTCCAACTGAAACAACAACTTATACCGTCACCGTCACCGATGAAAACGGTTGTACAGATACAGATGAAGTGGTCGTTTTTGTTAATAATCCGAATTCATTTACACTTGGACCAGATATTACTATTTGTGGGGCTGGACCTGTTCAATTAGATGCTGGACCTGGATTCAATTATCAATGGTCGCCAACAACTGGATTGAGTAATCCAAGCATAAGAAACCCAATTGCTACGGTTACGAATACGATTAATTATTCTGTGCAAGTAACTACGGCAAATGGATGTTCAAGCCAAGATAATATCACTATTAATGTGAATAATCCACCACTTGCTAATGCTGGACCAAATCTAGTTTTATGCCCAGGTGCTTCGGGACAATTGACTGCTTCGGGTGGAGTAGCCTACCAATGGTCGCCAATTACGGGTTTGAGTAATCCAAATATAGCGAATCCGACAGTTAATACGGATGTGATGACTACTTATACCGTAACCGTTACCGACCAATTCGGTTGTACAGATACAGATGAGACTTTAGTAGCTATTTCTCTACCACTGACTATTGACCCTGTGATTACCAATGCTACTTGTTGTGGAAATGAGGGTAGTGCTTTGCTAAATGTTTCGGGTGGTTTTGGTAATGCAACCTTTAATTGGACGCCTAATGTGTCCACCTCAAATAGTGCGACCAATTTACCAGTTGGCATTTATAAAGTGGTCGTAGAAGATGCGCAGAGTTGTAGTGTGATCTTTACATTTGAAATAGAAGAAGACTGCGATGGTTGCCCTGATATGTTTGGGGAAGCAGAAAGATGTATTACTTCGACTGATATAGAAAGTATATGTTTGCCAATCGGATTAGAAGATATAGATCGGTATGAAGTATTAATAGATGGCATTAATTTTAGTCCTGACCATGGTTGCGAATTTGAAAATCTAACTGCTTACTCCTATGCTTTAGTAGAAGGGCAAGGAAACACGGGGCCATATCGAATTGAAAATTGGGAAGTCAATGGACAAATGAACACTACGGAGGTAGATAATATCCAAGATTTGACTTTTTGGATGAACACGATAGACCCAACAGGAAATTGGATTTTAAATCCTTCTGTATTGTCTATTATTGGAGGAAATCCTAATAATAGCTATGGGACCATGAATGTTATTCAATTGACTAAATGGGTGACAACCACTTTACAGCCAAATGTGACGGGTATTGCTACTAGTACGGTTATTGAGATTGATGTGACAACGCTTGTTCGACCAATGGAAATCATAATTACAGATACAGCTTCTTGTTGTTCTGATACGCTTTTATTGAGAAGATGTGGTGAAGAACAGCCTTGTGTAGAAGAAATTGTTTCGCAAAATACATTTGCATCATCAATTATTTGTGGAGAAAGTGCTAACCTTTGTTTAGCTATTCCATTCAATACCATTAATAACTTTGATTTTGAAGCTAATGGAAATATTTTTAGTGGGGCTATCCAGCCCTGTGACTTTGATACTATGTTTGCCTATACTTATTTCACGCTACCAGCTCAAGGAACAAATGGTCCTTATCGGATAAATTCGTGGATAGTAGATGGTCAAATGCATTCAGGAATGTTTGATAATGTGAATGAATTAGTGTCAATTATGAACCAAATAGACCCAACAGGTAATTGGATATTAGATACTAGTACGCTGACCTTGCAAGGTGGAAATAATGCTACTCCTTACGGTAGTATGAGGGTCGAACAAATAAATACAGGAGCAACTGCCACCTTAGATATTAATTCTAATTTGATTCCTATGGGGACGCAGTTTGCTTTAGAAAGTGGGAATTATGAATTTTTGATTATCAATAAAAATACTGGTTGTCAAGACCGATTAGTTGTGAATATCGCTTGCGAAGAAGATATGACTGAAACACCAGTAGATACGACCGTAACACCAATAGATACCACCATGACGCCTGTTGATACCACTGTAACACCAATAGATACCACCATGACGCCTATTGATACCACTGTTACACCGATTGACACGACCATGACTCCTGTTGATACCACTAATATGGATGTATGCACAGATTTTATCTCAACAGACTTTTTGTTTTCTTCTATTAGTCGATGTGATTCTATTGTTGCTTTCTGTGTTCCTATTGCATTTGAAACTATTAATGAATACGCTATTACTATTGATGGAGTGCCGTTCCAAGGTGCTTTAAGTAGTTGCGCAGGTGGTACTAGTTTTGAAATTGGGGTAGGGGGCTTTAATTTCTTTTTTGAAAATTTACTTACAGGTTGCCAAGATAGTATTGTTTTAGCCGTAAATTGTCAAACGGTTGCTCGGGAAGAAGTCGTAAGTTTAGTAGAAGGCGATTCGTTAGAATTTTGCCCTGAACCCGTTGAACTGATTGGAGATATTATAAGTATCGAAAATCTATGTACAGATGAATCCGGTATACATGCTATAGTTGATATTGATACCATTAACTTTTGTGTAAATATTGAAGGACTCTTAGCTGGTCAAGAACAGGCTTGTCTTGTGCTTTGCGATGATAATGGAATTTGTGATACCACCTTTTTGGCTATTGAAGTTACGCCTAAATCAACGGCAAAACCTGTAGCTATGGGAGATTTAGATACTACCGCAATAGGAATTCCGATTACGATAGCTATTTTAGAAAATGATTCCATAAAGGGTAAGTTACAAAATATGGAGATTTTAGAGCGCCCATCTAATGGTCGAGCTGATTTTAATGATGATAACACGATTACTTACACGCCAGATGATGAATTTTGTAATTCTGAGACTCCGGATAGAATTATGTATGGAATCTGTAATGATAATGGTTGTGACACGGCTATGGTCAGGATTTTAGTACCTTGTCCAACGATGGAAATTTTAACTGGATTCTCTCCGAATGGAGATGGTGTTAATGACTTCTTTACCATTAGAGGACTTCAAAGTTTTCCAGATAATGAACTACAAATTTTCAATCGTTGGGGGTCTTTAGTTTTTCAACAGAAAGGGTATAAAAATAAATGGGATGGTACTTTTAATAATCAAAATCTACCTGATGGTACTTATTTCTATCTACTACAAGCTGGAGGTGGTCAAGAGTATTCTGGGTTTGTCCAAATTAATAGATAATGTGAGTGTAGGATATAGTTAATTGATTTTCAAAGGAATACAAGCTTAAATCTCAACTTCAACTTCAATTT
>CAYMSC010000042.1:19753-23215 GCA_964392805.1 uncultured Saprospiraceae bacterium | reverse complement strand
ACCTTATAAACCTCATCACCTTATAAACCTTATAAACCTCATCACCTTATAAACCTTATAAACCTCATCACCCCGTCTTAGAAGCTACCTCTTAAACCGATAACAAAATTTCTACCTGCTGAACTTACGCCAGAAGAGAAAGGTCGATAGTGTAAATCTGAAATATTTTCTAGACTTAAGTTCAACGAAAATTTATCATTGATTTTGTATTCCGTGTAGAGGTTATAAGTTGTCCATGCAAGTGAACCAGCATAGCCTTCGTCACAAAAAGATGCTCCCCTTGGTGCGCTCGGGTCACAAGGGTCACCATTCTCATCAATAAAACCATAGGGCGTATAATCAATATTGTCTGAAGTCCCATCTGTTCTTAAAAAGACAGAT
Organism: uncultured Saprospiraceae bacterium; assembly: GCA_964392805.1. Classification (GTDB taxonomy): domain Bacteria; phylum Bacteroidota; class Bacteroidia; order Chitinophagales; family Saprospiraceae; genus JAFMDF01. Next base: position 22,834 of record CAYMSC010000042.1, on the reverse strand, counting down.
CCATCTATAACTCTTGCAGAGGCAACGGAATATTCATCTGGCCGTTTTCTACCATTATATCGAACAGTTGGAACGATTTTCCATTTACCAAAATTAAAGGTTAAACTCGTTCTTCCATAGGTTGGTGGAATGTGACCAAAAGGTACAATAGTATCTATGACTATTCCTTCTATCTCATCTTGAAACCGACTTGTTCCTTTGGTAAAATTAATACTGGATTTAAGTTCCAAATTCCCCCCTATCTTTAAGGAAAGATTTGCGGAGAGTCCATTGATATTAGCAGTTGTAGCATTTACGTTGGCTTGTATTTCTAATAACTCTTCATCTCTATCTAAGGTCGTTTGTCCATTAGGTAAAGCAAAATTTTTCCGAGTTAAGGCATCCCTTAAATTGGTATTAAATGCTGTCGCACTTAAATTTAAACTTATACCTGATTGTCTACCTCTACTATCCGTTCTTATTTCTCCTAATTGTTTACCTACTGTCAACTCAAAGGTTAAGGCTTTTTCTGGCTTTAATTCAGGATTGGGTACCGTAATAAATCCATTTTTTTCTCTAATTTGGGCAAAGTCATCAATATTAGGCGAACGGAAAGCAGAGGCAATTAATCCTCTAAATTGCCATTTATTTTTTGTGTTAGCAGTGATACCCGTTCCAAAAGTAAGTGCACCGTTATTTAATTCAATACCGTCGATGTAATTTTGTGGCCAACTAATCGGGTCATTTGCACCAAAATAACCCTTTAACTGAACATAACTATATCTTAATCCTGCTTCTGCGGCTAAGACATTATCTTTACTTCTCCATTTTAAATTGGAATAGGCGCCATAAGCATTCATTGAACTTCCTCCACTTGGATAACGAGTAATAATATCGTCGCCTACTCTGTTGATGTTTCCTTGTTGGTCTCCTTGTGGCGCATATCTCTCAAAAGCATCTGAAACGACGTTATTTCTGCTTAAATCAAAACCGTAGGATAGGGTTGTTCGTTCGTCGCTGGTCAGAAATTCATCAAAGTCTGCGGTTAAGGAATACACATATACATCTACTTCACTAACACTTCTCCAGTTATTACCAAACCTACGAGTAATTCGGTCTTCATCTACTCTTTGAAAAGAAGCAATAATAGTACCCCTATCAAAGTATTTTTGATTTAATAATCTAGCTTTTAATGAGCCTAAAATTCTTTGTTGCGGTCCATAGAACCATTCTATCCACTTTAAATCTCGTGCTGAAGACACGGTATCTGCCAAATTATCATATCGAGGGATGTCCGTCGAAGTAGACAATTGCATATTGGCTACAAAGTAGATATTCTCATTAGGTTGGTATTTTACTTTTTGTAAAAGGTCTATTTGGCGATATCCTGTGCCCCATTGAATATCAGGATTCACGACTTCAAATCTTTCTACGGGAGTAACCGTTGCATCCAAAGGTGCGCGGAATAGTTTTTTGCCAAACTCAGAATAGTCAGCTGGACGTACATTACCTGATTGTAACTCTCCAAATTCTACCGCAGAAAAACTTGTTAAAGTTCCCCATTTTTTTTGCCCTTGGTTGAAGTCGAGATGATAGGCCCTTTCTTGATTGGCGGAAGAATAACGCACAGCAGCATTTGTTTCTAATACAACGTCTTCATCTGGACCATAAGCTAATTTGGGATCCTTTGTTCTATAATGAACAACTCCACCCAAGGCGTCACTGCCATAGGTCAAGGAACCCGGACCATAAATTACTTCTGCCTGTTCTAGGATAGCAGGGTCAATGGTAATTGCATTTTGTAAGTGTCCATTTCGGTAGATAGCATTATTCAATCTCACACCGTCTACTACCAAGAGGACTCTGTTTGCTTCAAAGCCTCGGATGACAGGGCTTCCTCCGCCCGCCTGACTTTTTTGCACAAATAATCCACCATCTTTTTCTAATAAGTCTGCGGAAGTTTGGGCATTGCTTAGTTGTATATCTTTACTGGTAATTCTTTCTACTTGGTAAGGTATTTCACTCACAGGGTCATCTCTTCTACCGACAATTTCAAGTCCTGATAATATTTCTATTATGTTTACTTCCATTAATAGCCTTCCATTCTGACTTCTAATTTTGTAAACAGGCAATTCTATCGTTTTATAGCCAGTATAACTGAATATGACTATATCTCGATAATTTAATCCTGTGATGACTGCTTTACCGCTTTCATCTGAGATACCACTGAACTTAAAATCTTCGGTATAAATATTTACACCAATTAAAGGTTCTTTGGTTTCTGCGTCCAATAAAATAACAGGAATATCTGTGAATAAAGAAGGGGTAGCCTTACTGCCAAATGGGAGTAAAAGGGAAGCACAAACAAATATAGCCGTGAGAGACCTAATGTTTTTTAAGATGTGCCTAAACAGGTTGCTGAATTTCGGTTTCTCCTCTAACATGGTGATTTACAGGGAGTTTTATAGTAAAAGTTGTTTGTTCACGGGGTACTGATTTACTAACAAAAATCTTGCCAGAGTGATAAGTTTCAATTATTCTTTTAGCAAGCGAAAGACCTAATCCCCAACCTCTCTTTTTTGTTGAGTAACCGGGCTTGAAAACCGTTTTAAATTTTGAGGTAGGAATACCTTTTCCTGTATCGCTTACATCTATGCAGAGGTAATTTTTTTCTTTGTAAACCTTTGCACTGATTTTTCCTTTGCCGTCCATTGCGTCTAAAGCATTTCTCAATAAATTTTCTAAAACCCAATTAAATAAGGGAGGATTAATATTGACATTTTGGACTTGAGTGGGGTCTGGGAAATCAAATTCAATTTTTCGAGCGGCACGTCGCTGCATATAAGCACGCATACTTTCCAACTCATCATAGATATTAATCGACTCCATTTTTGGTTCTGAACCAATTTTTGAGAATCGGTCTGCTATTAATTCTAATCTGCCCGTATCTTTTTGTAACTCTTCTACAACGTCTAGCATATATTCATCGCTGCCATACATTTCTTTTAAATGGTCTATCCAGCCCATAATGGCGGAAATAGGCGTGCCTAATTGATGGGCTGTTTCTTTTGCCATGCCAACCCATACTTGGTTTTGTTCGGC
>CAYMSC010000042.1:2089-19653 GCA_964392805.1 uncultured Saprospiraceae bacterium | reverse complement strand
CTAGATTTACGTTCGTAAATATCCATTTTGAAAAAATTTACCTTTTAGTTTCTTAACGAGTAGATTCTGTAAAATAACGGTTTTCTTATTAAATCACGGACACTAAAATTGATGTATAATCGTATTGTCGAGTGAAATAGTTACTCAAATCACTACTTAAAACGCAGAATTACAAAAAAATTGCACCAAATCACTACTTAAAACGCAAAAGCCTTTTAAAAAATCGAATGCTTTAAAATTTTCTTTCACTAAAATGCGGAAAGCTGCTATTTTTGCAAAAATTAATTAAATAAGCATTTGCCAATAATTGGTTGCGCTAAATCTACGGTGATGAAAATCAACTTTAAATATTTACTTTTTTTATTGATCTCCTTCCTACTTATTCAATGTGTTCCGCCAGAAGAAGTAGTATTGACAGAAGTAACTAGAGATATTAGAGATTCTACCCTTCAACAAATCATTTTACATCAAGATGAAGGTCAAACAGCGAAACTACTTCCTTTTTTTAGGGACAAAGACCCTTCTTATCGATATGCGGCGGCTATGGCTTTTGCCTCTACCAAAGATAAAAGTGCTTTGGATAGTTTGACTACCTTATTAAAAGACCCAATTCAAGAAGTGAGAGTGGCGGCAGCTTATGCTATTGGACAATTAGGGGAGGAAAGCGGTGCTGCTTTTTTAATGGATTCTTTTGAACAATATGATACTGCTAGACAATACCTCAAAGCTAATAGTACCATTTTAGAAGCGGTGGGCAAATGTGCCCCAAAAGAAACGCTCAATTTATTGACAGGCATTTCTACTTATAAGGCGACTGATACCCTCTTATTAGCTGGACAGGCTTATGGTATATACCGCTTTGCTATGAGAGGGATAGTTCATCCAGAAGGGACATCAAAAATGTTGACTTTTGTCAATAATAAATTATATCCGCCGAGGGTACGAATGATAGCAGCAAATTATTTGGGTAGAGCAAAAGACATCGACATTCAATCTAATGTGCAAGCATTAAGTGAAACTTTGATAGCAGAGGAAGATATTAAAATAAAAACGCCATTGGTTTTAGCTTTAGGAAAAATTAAGTCCCCTCAGTCTACAAACGCCTTATTACAAACGGTTAATCAAGCAACAGATTATCGAGTAAAAGTCAATGCACTAAGGGCTTTGAATGGTGCAGATTATGATAGCATCAATACGACGATTCTTGCCGCCATTGACGATACGAATGTAGCGGTTGCAGAAACTGCGGCTAGATTTTTAATTAATAATGGAAACGCTCGACAGGCAGCGAATTATTATCAAATGGGGAAGGAAGAACGCCCTTGGCAAGTACAAATTGCATTATTAGAGGCAGCTAATAGAAACCTTCCACATTATATGGTAGATACTAGAGGGGGAGTTAATTCGACCTTGAGAAAACGCTATCTTACTGCTCAGAAAGATGCAGAAAAAGCAACTATTTTACAGGCAATGGGAGATTTTGGGTGGAACTATTCTTTTATGTTGGAGCAAATACCTAGTCTAAAGTCTGCTGTTGAAAAATCTTCTTTGGTTACAGGAATTGGACGTATTATAAATAACCCTGAGTTTGATAAAGTTTTTGGAGCAAGTAGAAGACGGGTTAGAAAAGATTTATCCAATTTTATGCTAGATGTTTTTCGAAGTGGTGATGCAGGAAGTATGGCAGTTGCCGCTGGAGTTGTGTCAAAGATGAATGTTGATTTTAAAACGATTCTACAAGATAGCTTACCCATTATAATAGCAGCACAAAAGAAATTGGAATTACCAGCAGCGATGGAAACTTATAATGCAGTCCAAAAAGCCATCGACTTTTTTCAAGGAACGACGACAGAAAAGCAAACACCTACGTTGAATCATCCAATAGATTTAAATTTGTTGAGTCGGGTAACCAACAGCGCAGCAGCGGTTATTCAGACAGATAAAGGAAAAATTCGATTAGATTTATATCCTTTGTTAGCACCTGGCACGGTTACCAATTTTATCAAATTAGCAGAATCTAGCTTTTTTAAGGATAAAAATTTTCATAGAGTAGTACCCAATTTTGTCATCCAAGGAGGTTGCCCTAGAGGAGATGGTTATGGTAGTTTAGATTATTCGATTCGGTCAGAATTGCCCTTAGTGCATTATGATGATGAAGGCTATGTGGGGATGGCTTCTGATGGAAACCATACGGAAGGGACTCAGTTTTTTATCACCCATTCACCTACTCCTCATTTAGATGGAAATTATACTATTTTTGCTAAAGTAACTGAAGGAATGGAGGCGGTACACAATATGGAAGTGGGCGATAAAATTCAAAGTGTGGCAATTCGATATTAACCTTTGACTATCTATCTCGTATTACTTATCTTTGTATAAGTCTTTCTTCACAACTGTCAATTTAATATCATGCATAAATTTATCTTGTTTTTTGGTTTGTCTATCTTTTTATTAGCTTGTAATACTGCTCCAGAAGGAAAAGCGCAGGTAGCAGAAGATGGTAAAGTGACTGCTATATCTTTTGGGGAGGAGATTTCTCAAGATAATTCTATCTCGTATGAGGAAATGATTTCAAAGATGGCAGGAACAGATTCCTTGAATACAAAAGTGGTGGGTACGGTAGAAGGCGTTTGCCAAGCAAAAGGTTGTTGGATGAACATCGTTTCAGATAATCCAGACCAACCAAGTATGTTTGTGAAATTTAAAGATTATGGATTTTTTATGCCAAAAGATATTTCGGGTAAACGTGTAATTATGGAAGGCTATGCTTTTAAGGAAGTAACGCCTGTGGATGAATTAAGACATTATGCAGAAGATGAAGGAAAATCGTCAGCAGAAATTGCTGCTATCGTTGAACCTAAAGAAGAATTAAAGTTCTTAGCAAAAGGTGTTTTGTTGTTAAACTGATAAGGTTTTAATGAGGTATGGGATGAGAAGAGCTTCCAGAACTTTAAGTTCTGGAAGCTCTTTACCCATTTGTATGTATTATATAAATAAAACTATCCAATAACTTTTACACCAATTCTTTCGCTCCTATCTTTTTAGCTAAATCACTCATAATCATTGCTGCGTGCTGCCTTGTATTTTCAATAAATAATTTACTAGTTTGCAAACCTGCATTTATTACGCCTGCAATATAAACATTAGGTAAATTGGTTTCCAAAGTCTCTTTATTGTGAACAGGCGTTAGGAAACCATCTGCTGACAATTCAATACCAATCTTTCTGAAAAAATTAAAATCAGGGGTATAACCTGTCATGGCTAATACCCAATCATTTTCAAGTATTACCTTTCCTGTTGGTGTATTTAGAATAACCGTATTCGGGGTAATTTCTTCTATTGTTGTTTCAAAATAAGCTTTAATCGACCCTTCTTTTATTCGGTTTTCAATATTCGGTTTAATCCAATATTTGACCCGCGAACTAATGCTATCTTTCCGAACAGACATCGTAACGTCTGCCCCTTTATAATATAATTCTAAGGCGGCATCACAAGCAGAATTAGCCGCACCAATTACTAAGACTTTTTGGCCAATATATGGATGTGGTTCATTATAGTAATGTTTGACCTTCGGCAGATTTTCTCCTTTAATATTCATTAACCGAGGGATATCATAAAAACCTGTAGAAATAACAATGGAACGAGTTCGATAGGTTTGTTTATTGGTTTTTAAGCTATAAATACCGTCAACGCTTTCTACACTTTCTACTGCTTCATAAAACTTTGCTTTTAAGTTCCAACTTTTGTATACTCGATTATAATATTCTAATGATTCTCGTCGAGTTGGTTTTGTATTATGGGAAATAAAAGGGACATCTCCTATTTCCAATAAAATAGAAGTAGAAAAAAAAGTCATGTTGGCAGGGAAGTTATATAGAGAATTAACTAACACGCCTTTTTCTATAATTAAATAGTCCAATTTTGCTTTGCTAGCTGCTATTCCACATGTTAACCCAATTGGTCCAGCACCTATAATTATTAGATCTAATACTTTATCTGACATCTGCTATTATTTCTTTTTACTATTACTAAGTAACGATGAAATAATAAGTCCGTCAAATTGGGCGAGTTTATTTTGTTTCCAGTTTTGCTCAAAAAATCTTTGCATAGCTGGGCTACGGAAATATTTTTTGAGTAAAAATGGGAGCAAAAGAGACCGTCCAAATGGTGGAGTTATTGTTTTATCGTTACTAAACTGGTGCAAAAATAATTAGGTTGAACCGAATAGCAGAAATTTGTCAAAGATTTATTTTTTTTTAGAATTTGCGAACTGCATCCCTACTATCTATAAACCGTCAACTCCGTCTGATTTCTATGCATTTGATGATAAGCCCCTCGTATGGTTAATAAATAATCATGGGTACCTTGTTCAATGATTTCTCCATCTTCGACGACAATGATATGGTCTGCATTGATAATAGTTGATAATCTTTGAGCAACTACTACGATGGTTTTATCAACAAAATAATCTTCAATATTTTCCATAATGACCATTTCATTATAAGTATCTAGTGGATTGGTTGGTTCATCAAGAAATAGATATTCAGGATTTTTATAGACTGCTCTAGCAATTAAGTATCGTTGTTTTTGACCACCACTAACATTATCAGGACCAATAATGGTACTATATCCTAATCGTAGTTTCTCTACATGATTTTGGATATTTGCTATTTTGGCGGCACGAATTACGTTTCTTTTATCAGCAATACTTTCGCCAAAAGCAATATTACCTGTAATCGTATCAGAGAAAATATAGCCATCTTGAGCGACTAAGCCATACTGGTCTCTCCATAACCTACTATTAATAGTTGATAAATTAATACCACCTAATTTAACGACACCTTTAGTTGGTTGATAAGTACCCAGAATTAATTTTAGCAAAGTTGTTTTCCCACTTCCACTAGACCCCACAATTGCGGTAGTTTTGCCTGCTGGAATTTTTAAATTAATATTTCGTAGAACCACAGGTGAACTCGGTCCACTATATTGGAAGGTGACTTTTTCAAAGGTAATATCTCCATTTTCTGGTAAAACATTTAAGGTGCTTGCCTCCTCTTCTTTCGCAATACCCTGATGAATTTCATTCATCCGTTCTATACTAATTTTAGCATCTTGGGCTTGACTTAAAAAGTTAATAATCTGTTCCATTGGTCCATTTAATTGCCCAATAATATATAAAATCGCAACTAAAGTACCTAAGGTCATTATTTGGTCGGGAGCGATAATAGCATGGGCAGCGACTACGGTAATGATTATATTTTTTAAGTCATTGATAAGATTGGTGCCCATTTTTTGTTGCTGCTCTATGCCAAAAAAATCTTGATTTATATCATAGATTTTTTTCTGAATACCTTCCCATTCCCACCTTTTTTGTAGCTCAACGTTATGCTGTTTGATTTCATGGATGCCAGAAATTAATTGAACCAAGGCATTTTGATTTTGTGTAGCATAATCAAATCTTTTGGTTTCTAAGGCTCGCCGTTTATTAAGACAATAAAAAGCCCAACCAAAATAAAGCGTAGTACCGACGAGAAAGAGTAGAAATATTTTTAAATTAAACAAAAACAAAATAAAACTAGAAACGATTAGATTTCCTATAGAGAAGAGCGCAAAGGTCGTTGTCGAAGTTAATAATTGCTCTACTCGTTTATTATCATAAATTCTTTGTAAAACATCCCCGACTACATGAGAATCAAAATAACGAATAGGCAATTTCAGGAGTTTGGTTAGAAACTCAGACATTAATTTAGCATTGACTTTTGTTCCAACGAAACGAATAATACTGTTACGAATCGTTTCAACAAGCGTCTGTGCTAAGTACAAAACGATAAAGGCAACTAAGATAAGGTATATGAAATAGGAATCTTCAGTTTCTATACCTGTATCAATAATAGATTTTATCAGAAATGGAAATGCAAATTGAATACAGCTAACTAAAATAATGCCTAATAGTATTTGCCGAAGCAAAGGCCGATATTGTTTAATATAGGTGTATAAATGAAGAAATCCATTTTTTCGCTCACTGCCACCATCTTTCTCCAGAAAATCAGACATAGGTTCTAAAAGTAGTAGAATACCTGTTTCTTCTCTTCCTAATTCGGGCTTATGCCAACCTTTTAAAAAATCTTCTTTGGAGAGTTTAGTGATATTTTTTTCTACGGGATTGCCAACCCATACTTCTTTAGGCTTTACCTTATAAACGACAATAAAGTGGTCATTTTCCCAGTGGGCAATAGCTGGTAAGGGAATATCTTCAGTTAAACGATAAAAAGGCACAGGTGCACCTATAGATTTTAGGCCGATATGTTCGGCAGCATGACTAATACCAAGTAAAGAGACACCTTGCTTATCTATGTAAGTAAGGTCTCGTAATCTATTAGCTTCATATTCTCGACCGTGATAACTTGCGATCATTCTCAGACAAGCTACACCACAGTCCATAGAATCTAATTGTTCGTAAAAGGGAAATTTTCTTGACATTTCCTTAGCATCTGCTTTATTGGGGGGCTTTCGCTTCTGTTGTTTGTTGGAATTGTAGTATCAGTACAATATCCAGTTTAGTATTTTTGGTTCTTTCTTTGTGGTTTTGATTTGTGACAGTATTTATTGAATTAAAATACTGTACCCCCAGATTTAATGAATTAGTGTTGTATTTAGAGCTTTTTGGAAGTTTGTTATTGGAGGTAAAAAAGACGCTTTTTTAACTCAAAAGATAAATTCCCAACAAGCTCTTAGTTTACTTACTTCTGAACGGGAGTAAAGTAAGCGTTCGTTTTTCAGGGTATAACTAAGTGGACTATTTTATCACCTACCGAGTGATTACTAACTGATTTTTAAATACAGGTATTTGTTCTAAATTCGTTATTGCTATGTTCTTGTGTGTGGAGGGTGAGCAAATAATCAAATACATATTTATAAAAATGTAATTTATTGATTATGAGCGTTTTATGAATGCAATTGTGCAAGATAGATAGACCAATAATTATACCGATTTTGCTAAAGATAACAAAAAAGAATTATATGGTACTATTGTTGAGGATAACGGTATAAATTATTTATGATGCGGTAGATATTTTTCAATTGTCGGGAATTAGCAGTTGATTTTTCTGTATATTTTTTGACAAAAAAAAGGTCTCTTTTAAGAATTATTGCAACTAAAATTTCAAGAATTGCACTATTATTAAAAAATAGAATAATATGTTTAATTTTTATTTTAATTTCCTAACAATTTAATTGTGTTTATTTTTAACCAAATACAAGTTAATCTTTTTGTCGTTTGACAATCAAAAGAATATACTATCATAAAGCAGCAAATATTATAACTAGATACGTTATTAATAAATCAAACATTGTTTTGAAATGGTCGTAAACGTACCAGAATATCTTAAAAATATGATTTGTTGTCGGGTAGTATCTAAAATTAGATAACTTGTAGGTATCTAATTTTTTGTAATATAGTCTATACCTATTAAATTTGCATATACTTTTCTTTTAGAACCGACAAAAAATAAGTTCTGCGTTTTTCATTAATGATGATAAAAAGGAGAAAGTGGGTAGCTTATTTTTCCTTTTTACCCCGACCGAGATATTTATCTAAATTTAAAAAATAATTGGCCTTTCTCTAAAAATACTGGATGTCTTCAAACATTTAGAATTTTAAATTCTAAGCCAAATAATAGCTAAACCTTATATATGATTAGATATTTACTTATTTGCCTTACTCTAATGATAGGCACTACAGTTGTTGCCCAAACTGCACTTGCAGGAAAAGTTATTGATGATAATGGCGAGCCTGTTTTTTTTGGAAATGTAGCCCTCTATAAAAAGGGAGTACTTATAAGAGGTGGAGAAACGGACTTAGATGGTAATTATAGTATCGGTAATCTTGATCCTGGTACTTACGATGTAGAATTTAGTTATACGGGATTAACAAGTAAGAAATACGAAGGTGTGGTAGTTTATGCAGGTAAGACCAATAAACTAGATGCTGATTTATCCACAGGGGTAACACTAGATGCGGTAGAAGTCATAGCCTATGAAGTGCCCTTGGTAGAACAGGATAATACCACGCAAGGGGCAACAGTGACATCTGAACAAATAAGGCAACTACCAACAAGAAATATTAATGCGATTGCTGCTTTAACGGCAGGAGCTTCGTCAGCCGACGAAGGAGATGCGGTCACTATTAGAGGTTCTCGTTCTAATGCGACGGATTACTATATTGATGGTATTAGGGTGAACGGTGCTTTGATACCTGAATCTGAAATTGAACAATTGCAGGTTATTACAGGAGGTATAGAGGCTAAATTAGGAGATGTAACAGGAGGTATTATTTCTATTACAACTAAAGGACCTTCTAATAGATTTTCTGGTAGTGCAGAGGTAGAAACATCAAAAAAATTAGATCCTTATGATAATAATATTGTTGGTTTAAGTTTAAGTGGACCGATTATTAAGAATAAGAAGAATCAATCTATTTTGGGATATAGAGTTTCTGGTAGATATACTTATAGAGGAGATGATGATCCTAATGCGATTCCTGTTTTTAGAGCAACTGATGAAAGGATTGCAGAAATATCTGCTAATCCTATTACTTTTTTGAATAATACTCGAGTAGCATCTGCCGAATCTTTAAAGAACGAAGATGTTTTAGCCCTTGATGCTAGACCCTTTGAAGCAACACAAAGAATTGATTTGACTGCCAAATTGGAAGCTAGGTTGACGGAGACGATTGACATTTCTTTTACGGGCACTTATGCCAGAGATGAAGACCAATTTACACCAGGTAGTTTACTGAATGGTGAAGGGTGGCGTTTATTGAATGCTCAGAACAACCCTTTTGACAATAATACAACTTATCGAGGGTTTTTTAGATTTAGACAAAGACTCGGAGGAAACGCTTCTGATAGTAACGCTAATACTTCTTTAATTCAAAATATTTCTTATTCTCTTCAATTTGGTTATGAAAAGCGTTTAAGAGATCAAAAAGATGCACGTCATGGAGACAATCTTTTTGATTATGGATATGTTGGTGATTTTGATTTTGAATGGATACCTGCTTTTAATTTTACAGAAGGGGCAGGGGCTGTTTTACCAGGGGTAGATGCTTTTCGATTTGGACATGTGGATGATACAAGAATTTTTGGTGGATTTACGCCCGTAGCTGCTGGACATCCTAATGCGGGCTTAGCAGCGTCTAACGATGTAGATACAAATGACTTTAATAACTTCGTAGTCAATAATGGTCTTTTTGGTTATGTGAACGGTCGACAAAATAATATATGGAGTGGTTTACATGCGAATGCGAATGCGGTTCATAATGTTAATTTTAAATCAGAAAGAGAAACTTTTACTTTTAATGCAAATAGTTCTTTCGATATTGTACCAAAAAGTGGTGGTCGACACTCGATAGAGTTTGGCGTGAATTATGAGCAAAGAGTGAATCGAAGCTATTCGATAAGTCCTAGAAGATTATGGGATTTGGCGAGACTACAAGCGAATAGACATATCCTAGGAATAGATACTACTGCAATCATTGGAGATACATTGATTGATTTAGGAGGGCAGTTTGGAGAACTAACGGTTCCATTATATAATACACAAATTGCTACAGAAGGCTTTGATGATAATTTATTTTTTAGACGGGTTAGAGAGTTGACGGGACAAACCTTAAATGAATATGTAAATGTAGATGGCATCTCTCCTGATCAGTTGAGTTTGGATATGTTTTCTTCTCAAGAATTACATGGTTCTGTTAATCTTTTATCTTATCAAGGTTTTGATTTTCTGGGTAATAAATTAACCGAAGATGTCACCTTTGACGATTTTTTTACGGCTAGAGATGCTAATGGCATACGTACCTTTCCCGTAGCTGCCGACCGCCCTATATATTCTTCTGCTTATATCCAAGATAAATTTACTTTTAGAGATATTATTTTTAGAGTGGGGGTTAGAGTTGATAGATATGACGCTAATAGAAAAGTGCTGAAAGACCCTTTTTCTTTATATGAAATACAGGGGGCTAGAGATTTCTTTGCGAGCATTGGGGGAGAACAACCCGCTGGTATCGGAGATGATTTTAAGGTGTATTTAGAGAGTGCAGGTTCTAATACGGTAAAAGCTTTTAGAAATGGGGAAGAGTGGTTTTTTGCGAATGGAAATCCTGCGAATGATGGAAATGTGATTTTTGGAGGAGAAGTAATTAATCCAGCATTTGTTGATGAGGATGCCAATATTCAATCTGCTGATTTTGACCCGAATACTTCTTTCGAGGATTATGAGCCGCAGATAAATATTATGCCTCGTTTGGCATTTTCTTTTCCAATTTCGGATGAAGCCAATTTCTTTGCCCACTACGATATTTTAGTTCAACGACCTCAAGAAAGAACGAATGCTACGGCTTTGAATTATTTATATTTTTTAGACCCTAATAGAACGCCTTCTAATAACCCTAATCTTCGACCACAAAAAACGATTGATTATGAAGTAGGTTTCCAACAAAAATTGAGTAATTCAGCAGGTTTAAAAATTGCGGCTTATTATAGGGAATTAAGAGATATGATTCAGTCGAGAACTTATTTATTTGTACCTGTTTTAGGAAGCTATAATTCTTTTGATAATATAGATTTTAGTACGGTAAAGGGCTTTTCATTCCAATTTGATAGAAGAAGAACAAATAATATTCAGATACAAGCAAGTTATACCCTTCAGTTTGCTGATGGTACTGGTTCTAATGCACTTTCTCAAATTAGCACGGCACAAAATGGGAATTTGAGAACTTTATTTCCATTAAATTCTGATGAAAGGCATCGTTTTAATGCCGTAGTGGATTATCGGTTTGGTACAGGGCGAAGATATACGGGGCCACAGTGGTTTGGTGCAGATGTTTTTGCAGACGCAGGAGTTAACTTACAAGCTACAGCGGTATCAGGTAGACCATTTACTGCAAATTCCACCCCAAGGCAATTTAGTGGAGATGGAACAGTTGGTGCGATTAATGGAGCAAGATTGCCGTGGAATTTTACACTAAATCTTAGAGTTGATAAGAACTTTAATTTAACAAAACAAGACGCTACTCGTCCTGTTTTTTTGAATGTCTATGTTAGAGTACAAAATTTATTGGACGCTAGAAATATTTTAGGAGTTTACCCTGCTACTGGCTCGCCAGATAATGATGGCTTTTTAGCTTCTTCTGATGGGGTAGCAAGAGTAAGAGCTTTAGGAGATTCTAATAGAGATGTGCAAGCATTTTTGGATGCTTATGCTTGGGCATTAGCGAATCCAGATTTTTATTCTTTGCCTAGAAGAATTTTAGCAGGGGCAATAGTTGAATTTTAAGAAAAGTAAATCAATCCAAAATCATGACGATTTTAAAATCGTCATGATTTATCTACAAAAATAAGTCAGGAATGAAATTAAGCTATTATTTTTTGATTGTATTAAGTTTTTGTTTTGTACAAACAACTTTTGCACATATAGGGCCTCAGAAAGATGGGGAGCGTGCCCGACCATCAGCACCTGAAACGCTGGTTGATAGACCCGCTAATTATCGAGAAGATTGTGTAGCGGCAGAAGCACAGATTGACCAAAGTATTAATAATGTGCGTGCTCGTTTATTAGCCGGTGGTGATGTTTGGTGGAATGGGAGTGATGGTCGATACATTGTACCTAAAGTAACACCAGGTTCAGGCGTACCAGAAAGGTCTTCTATTTTTGCTGGAGCGGTGTGGATTGGAGGATTTGACCCTGGGGGAAATTTGAAACTAGCTGCACAAACTTATAGTGTAGGAGGGGAAGATTTCTGGCCAGGACCATTAGATCCAAATGAGGGATCTACGGATAGAGAAGTTTGTGATAATTGGGATCGTTTTTTTAGAGTAACCGGTGCAGAAATTGATGAACATCTTCGAAATTTTGAAGAAGCGAAGTTATTAGGTGGAGACTATGATGAAGATTTAATTCCTGAAGGTGTGAAAGGTTGGCCAGCTAGAGGAAATGAATTTTTCTTTGAATTGAGAGGATTTGAATTACCAAATACTACGCAGGGCTTAGCGGCCTTTTTTGATGTGGATGGAGACGGATTCTACGAACCACAGGAAGGAGATTATCCAAGAATTGAATTAAGAGGTTGCGATACGCCACAGTATCCAGATGAAATGATTTTCTGGATTTATAATGATAATGCTGCCCCACATACACAAAGTGGTGGCGATGCCATTTCAATGGAAGTTCAAGTACAAGCTTTTGGATATGCTACAAATGATGAGATTAACGACATGACTTTCCAACGATATAAATTAATCAATCGAGCAATTGAAAGCATTGATAGTACTTATTTTGGGATTTGGGTAGATGCAGATTTAGGTTGCCCCGATGACGATTATGTAGGGTGTGATATTGATAGAAGTTTAGCTTTTGTATATAATCGAGATATGCTAGATGGCATTACCGGCTGTGAATGTAATGTAGGTGGACCGATTAATACTTATTGTGACGAAGTGCCGCTTTTGGGAGTAGATTATTTTAGAGGCCCACTTGGACCAAAGAGATTTACAGCAGATGGTGAATTGGTCAATCCTGCTGTGGGAGAAGCTCCCGATACTATTGTAGAATTACCAATGTCTTCCTTCACTTATTTCTTAAGAGATGATACTGCTCCGATAAGTGATATGGGAGATCCTGTACAAAGTTCGGATTATTATAATTTATTGTCAGGAAGTTGGAGAGATGGAACGCCATTTACAGATGGTGGCACAGGTTATGACTTGCAAAGTACGGATATTATTCCTTTTGCTTTTCCAAATCGTCCAGATGACCCTGACGAATGGTCAATGGCTACGGAAAATTTAGCAGGCTTTGACACAAGAACTATTCAAGCTTCTGGTCCTTTTCGATTAGATCCAGGCGCAGTTAATGAGCTAATTATTGGAGTAGTTTGGGTACCTGATGTCCAACATCCGAATCCAAATATTGACCCGCTTCTTTTTGCCGATGATGTAGCTCAAGCTTTATTTGATAACTGCTTTGATATAACAGACGGACCTGATGCCCCCGATGTGGATTGGATAGAATTAGACCAAGAAATAATTGCTATTTTAACCAACGATGATAATACGTCTAATAACGCTGCCGAACAGTATGCGGAAATCGACTTACAAGCGCCAACGACTATTCCAGAAGAAGAACGAACTTATGTATTTGAAGGGTATAAAATTTTCCAATTATCTGGACCAAACGTTAGTATTGCGGAGTTAGATGACCCTGATAAAGCAAGAGTTATTTTTCAAGTAGACAAGAGCAATGGAGTGAGTGAAATTTTTAATTGGAATCCCATTACCAACCCAAGTAGTAGTTTCGGAGAACCTAACCAAATTTGGGTACCGGAATCTCAGGTACAAGGACAAGATGCAGGAGTTAGACATACCTTCCGAATTACGGAAGACCAGTTTGCAGATGGTGACAGAAGGTTGATTAATCAAAGAAAATATTATTTCACGGCGATTGCTTATGCTTATAATAATTATGAAGAATTTACGCAATTTCCAAGTATACTGGGACAACGAAGGCCTTATTTAGAAGGTAGAAGAAATATTGGAGATGGCACAAATCCTTTTTATACGGTGATTCCAAGGGAAGTGGTAGTGAGAGATTTGAATGCAGATTTTGGAGAGGGCGCAGAAATTACTCGAATTGACGGAGCGGGCTCAGGAGGGGTATTCTTAGACCTTAAAGAAGAAACCGTTGAAGCTATTTTAGACGGTAGCTTTACTGGAGAAATCGAATATGAAACAGGTCGAGGTCCAATTGATATTAGAATTTATAATCCATTAGCCGTTAAAAATGGAGAATACGAGTTAACTTTTGTAGATGAAAATATGAATAATAGTCAACTTGACGAGCAAGTTGGTTGGGTATTAACGGATTTAGCAGATGGGACAGAAGTTGCTTCTGCTGTGACGATTGATCAACTGAATGAACAGATTATTAGGGAATTTGGCTTTTCCATTGCTATCGAACAAAGACCAGAAGTAGGGGAAGTAGGCAGAGGCTTAAACGGAGCCATTGGCTCTGAAATTAATTATGCGGATGGAGAGTCGCCTGAAGATGGATGGCTAACTTTTGTGCCTCAAGCTAGGCAATCCCCATTTAATTTTATACAGACAGGACCAGATGAGGCGCTAGAATTTTATACAAATGATAGCCTTCAAGGACGACCTGTTGATATAGACGAATCTTTGGTTAATATTTCAGGTGGATTATTTTTTCCATTTGTACTAGCAGACTTTGAAGATAGATCACTAGAGCTCGATAATAATCCGGGATTATTTCCTGTTAATTCTTATATTTCTCCTGCTTGGTTAGATGCCATGCGTAATTTTAATATTGTTCGTAATTCTAAATTTAATAATACGGTTTCGGGTCTAAGAGATTTGAATAATGTAGATATAGTTTTTACAAGTGATAAATCTAAATGGAGTCGTTGTGTCATTGTAGAAACGGCTAATGTTTACTACACGGCCGATGACGAATCTGGTCAAGGCTTAAACGTAGAAAACGAAGGGGATGCAGAAAATCTTGATGTGAGAAGTGCACCCTCTGTTGGTATAGAAGCAGGTGCTGACGGTCTGCCTGCACCTGATGGTGATGATATTGGAATGGGCTGGTTTCCTGGTTATGCGATTGATGTAGAGACGGGGAAAAGGTTGAATATTTTCTTCGGGGAGAATTCTGTTTATAGACCCAATAACGCTTCATTGAACCCATTTAATCCAAATTATTTTGGAGAGACTCCAAGAGGAGGAGATATGGCTTTTAACCCTTCTAGTTCCTTGTTTATTGGCACAGATAATCCATCATTATTAGATTTATATGCGGGAGGACAGCATTTTGTGTATGTAACGAATTCAGAATATGATGAATGTGCAGCAATTAGAGAAAGATTAGATCCTAATCGAAGTTCAAATACTTTTAGTAAGGCGAGAGCTTTAGGGCAAATTACTTGGTCAGGTATGTTACTTGCCGCACAAGGTACAGAAATGCTTTCCTATGATGAAGGATTAATTCCTACTGATGTAACAATTAAATTAAGAGTAGACAATCCTTATGAAGTCGAAGAGGGGACGGGAGAGTTTAATGGTTACCCTACTTATCGCATTAATTTGGATAACGTAGAAGCAAGTGAATTAGCTTCGGGGG
The DNA here is from genome assembly GCA_964392805.1 of uncultured Saprospiraceae bacterium. Lineage (GTDB taxonomy): Bacteria > Bacteroidota > Bacteroidia > Chitinophagales > Saprospiraceae > JAFMDF01. The sequence continues at coordinate 4,458 of CAYMSC010000042.1, read as the reverse complement.
ATAATCCAGCCGGTGTCTTGGATAATATTAGAGCAGTACCAAATCCTTATTTGGGATATTCCGCTTATGAGACTTCTCAATTTTCAAATATTGTTAAAATAACCAACCTTCCTGCTAATGCTACGATTACTATTTATTCTTTAGATGGTCGATTTATTCGACAATATAAACGGAATGAAGCAGGAGCCCCCGTTAATGGGCTTAATCGGGCTATTTTTGAACAGCAAATTACCCCAGCTCTAGAATGGGATTTAAAAAATAGTAAAGGTATTCCTGTTGCAAGTGGAGTATATTTGATTCATATAGATGCACCAGGAATCGGTGAACGAATGATTAAATGGTTTGGCGTACAACGTCAGTTTGACCCTTCTGGGCTGTAGATTCAATAATGTGTTTTTTTAAATGTACCGACGAATTCATTCGTCGCATTTCTATATCTATAATAACAGCGACGAATAAATTCGTCGGTACAGTAAATAAGTATTATGAATAAAATTTTATACCTTTTAATAATAAGTTTTGTATTTTTTACGATCCAACTTGAAGCTGGAAATCCCGATAGACAAGGAGAAGCAGGTGCTTATGAGTTATTGATGAATCCTTGGGCTAGAAGTGCGGGTCTTCATACCATGACTACATCTATGGTGAGAGGCGTAGAGGCACTTCGACTGAATCCGGCGGGACTAAGTCGTATTTCTGGTAGAACAGAAGTATTAATTGGTCATGCTCGTTATTTGGAAGGAACGGATATTAAAATGAATGCTTTTGGTATTGGTCAGAAAGTAGGCGCAAATGGTACTTTTGGAATCAGTTTGATGTCTTTGGATATGGGAGAGATTGAAATAACGACAACAGACCAACCCGAAGGAACGGGGGCTACTTTTTCACCAAATTTTTTCCACTTGGGGCTTTCTTATGCGCATATGTTTGAGAATAAGATTTCGGTAGGAATTACTTTTAGAGCTATCTCTGAGTCCATTTCTGATGTCTCTGCTTTTGGTTTCGCTTTAGATGCAGGGGTACAATATGTCACTGGACCAAAAGATAATTTTAAATTTGGTATTTCTTTGAGAAATATTGGGTCTAGAATGAGTTTTGGTGGTCAAGGCTTATCTTTTGCTACGGAAAATCCTGATGGAACACTTTCTTTTGACATCACGGTCAATCAACGTTCTGCTGAGTTTGAATTACCTTCTGCTTTAAATATTGGGATGTCCTACGATTTTTATTTAGATGATAGTAATCGTTTTACCCTCCTTGGTAATTTTACGGCAAATTCTTTTGCCAGAGACCAAATTGGTGCAGGAGTAGAATATGCTTTAAATGATTTGTTTATGGTTAGAGGTGGGTATAAATTAGAAGTAGGATTGAGTGCCGAAAGAGATTTTGAGCAATCGGTTTATTCTGGTTTAAGTGCAGGAGTAACCTTAGAAGTACCTACCAAAAAAGATGGGGATAGCCGCTTTGGAATAGACTACGCATATAGAGCAACTGCCCCTTTTGATGGTACACATAATTTTAGTGTGAGAATTACGCTTTAAGAAATTTTTATGCGGGACGAATTACAGCAAAAAAGGAGTATAAAATAAATTTATGCACAAATAAGTGCTACAAATCCTGTTTTTTCTTAGATGTTTCCAAATATTTGTTTATTTTTGCACTAGGATTTAGAAACAACGAAAAATGACTAATTTTTTCGTCAATACTTATTATAACTTTATAAAGAATTATATATGTCATTTGAGATAGTAGGAAAACTGCACAAAAAATTTGATACGGAAAATAAGACAGCTACTTTTCAGGCTAGAGAGTTTGTGATTGAAGTAGATGGAACTTACCCACAATTTGTAAAATTTCAATTAACACAAGACCGTTGTGCTTTAATTGACAATTATAACGAAAGCGATTCTATTAGAGTACATTTTGATTTAAGAGGAAGAGAGTGGCAAGGAAAGTATTTTACCAATTTGAATGCTTGGCGAATTGAAGCTGGCGCTGCTGCTAATGCTGCCGCACCCGCACCTGCAGCGGCTGGTGATTTCCCTACCTTGGATGATGCTCCAGCATCAAATACGACGACAACGACTAGTGCAGCAGAAGATGATTTACCTTTTTAGAATAGAGAGGATAGAGCAGAGAATAGAGACTAAAGAAAAGAAAGCGTTGAAAACTATTTCTTCGCCCTTTAAACAACTATAAAATATTCTAATAAAAAAAGCCGAGTTAATTATAACTCGGCTTTTTTATTACCTTAACTTCCAACTTCCAACTTCCAACTTCCAACTTCCAACTGCCAACTGCCAACTAAACCTAACAATTCAAAGCACCACAAACACTAATCGTTTGCCCAGAAACATAAGTAGATAAAT
>CAYMSC010000042.1:0-1989 GCA_964392805.1 uncultured Saprospiraceae bacterium | reverse complement strand
CAATTCAAAGCACCACAAACACTAATCGTTTGCCCAGAAACATAAGTAGATAAATCAGAACCTAAAAACAAACAAGCATCAGCAACTTCTTCTGCTTTTCCCAATCGCTTCAAAGGAATACCCGCCAAAAATGCAGCTTTAGTTTTTTCATCTAATTCCTGAGTCATATCTGTCTCAATAAAACCAGGAGCTAGCGCATTACAACGAATTCCCCTAGAACCAACCTCTTTAGCAATTGATTTTGTGAAACCAAAAATTCCTGCTTTGGATGCAGCATAATTAGCTTGTCCTGCATTGCCAAAATCTCCAACCACTGAACTCATATTGATAATAGAACCACTTCGTTGCTTCAACATAGGCCGTAGTACGTGCTTCGTTAAATTGAAAACGGATTTAAGGTTGGTTTCTATTACTTGGTCCCATTGGTCTTCACTCATTCTTAGCATCAAAGTGTCTCTTGTGATTCCTGCATTATTGATGAGGACATCAATTCTACCAAAATCTGCTATTACAGCTTTGATTAATGCCGCTGATTCATCAAAAGAACTAGCATCTGATTGATAAGCTTTGACCATAACACCATTGGAAGCTGCTGTTTCTGCTACGGTGTTCGCTTTTTCAGCTGAAGAACGATAAGTAAACGCTACATTAGCGCCATTAGTGGCCATTTTGTGAACAATCGCTTCTCCAATTCCTCTTGAACCACCTGTTATTAAGACGACCTTATTTTCTAATAATTTCATAATTCTTTTCTGTTTTATAAAATTTAAAACGGATGGCAAAAATAGCTAAATTCAAACAGCTTCCAATTATTAGTGCTAAAAAATGTTGTGAAAAAAATAAAAAATATAATGGACACAAATAGCTGATTAGTAAGTGTTTAGGAGTGGAGAGGTAAATAAATAAAATTTTTTGTTTTAAAATACTTGTTTAAAATAAATAAATTGTTTTAATTTGCATTGTATTTAAAAATAAACAACAATTTGTGTTGATTTACTTTTAAACATTTAAACAAATTTTATAAGCACTAAAAAAACCTTAATATGAATCAGCTTAATTTATTTCCAAAAGTAGCCATTAAGGAAAAAGAGACTAAATCTCAAACTAAAAATAAATTTAGTTTAGATACCTACAAAAAGATGTATGCTGAAATTAGTTGGAAACAATTATTGCTGAAAATGTTAACTGCTTTGCGTGTCCCTTTTATTGCAGCTAAACATCAGGTTTTAATTTCTATTAAAAACTATTGGAAGACCAAACCTTTTCCGTGGTTTAGACTTGCTTTGGTATTACTTTTTGTTTATGTTTTTTTTCAAAAAGATATGCGATTTAATATCAACTTGGGTGCACCGCCTGCTATTTTATCAGAAGAAGAAAATAGTGCTTCCTCAAAATTAACAATGGGGAATTTTGCTCAAACAACCAACTATTCGACTAAAAAGACAGGTATGGTAGAGTTGAAAGCGGTAGATGTAGAAGCATATATTCGTCGATTTAGAAAAGTTGCTTTGGTTGAAATGGATAAATTTGGAATACCTGCAAGTATAAAAATGGGACAGGCAATTTTAGCTAGTCATGCTGGAAAAAATAGTTTAGCCCAACAATATAATAATCATTTTGCTACAACTTGCAATGGAGGAGCGAATTGCCAAAACATTCAAATAGGCAGCCAATCAGCTATGGTTAATACTTATCAGAGTGCGTGGGAGAGTTGGAGAAACCATAGTCAATTATTGTCCACCCCAACTTATGAGCATTTAAAAACGCATAATAAAAACTATAAAAAATGGGCGCAAGGATTAGTTGCAGCAGGTTACGGGAATACCAATAATTATAGTCAACAACTCATTCAGATAATAGAAACTTATCAGTTATATAAATTGGATAGCCTTAATGAAAACTTATAAGAAATGAATTAAAATTAAAATGCAAATTAAAATTAGGGCGAACGAAAAGTCGTTTTTATAATATGTAAACGACTGATAAAAG
>CAYMSC010000041.1:13250-23236 GCA_964392805.1 uncultured Saprospiraceae bacterium | reverse complement strand
ACGTAGCAGCAGGAGATAATAGGGTATTTATTAGAGCTCGTTCTTCTGTAGATGGGACTACTTTACGAGTTGACTTGCAAGATAATTTAAATTTTGTAACTAATGCCAACGCCGTTTCTACTACTTTGACAACTGAATATATGGTCTATGAATTAGACTATTCTAATTCCTTAAATGATGGTGGATTTGGCGGTTCTCCCTGTACTTCGGATACCGCACCTTGTCCAGTTGACCCAGTTAGAGTAGCGAACCTACAATTTTTCTTAGAACCAGGGGTAGGTATGTTTGATGGAACAGTAGAAATTGATTGGGTTTCTTTTGGTGCATCTTTAGACGAGGTGGTTGCAGCGCCTGCAGGAATTATTAACTATAATGATGAATTACCAGCAGAGGCTGCTAATCAAATTTTTGACCCATCAGGTTTAGCTACCTCTATTGTCGGCGATACTTGGACGGTTACTGGTGACGGAACAGGAGGAATGTGGACGCCAATAACCTACGTAATACATAACGAAGCTGGTGAAGGTATTTTAGCCAATGCAGTAGGTAGTGGGGATAGAGTATTTATCAGAGCAAGAGCTACCGTAGCTGGCACAGAATTGAGAGTGGATTTACAAGACAATATGAATTTTGTGACCAATGCAAATGCACAATCAAATATCTTAACCGAAGAATTTGTCGTTTATGAATATAATTATGCGAACGCTTATGCAGATGGTGGATTTGGTGGAACGCCTTGTACTTCGGCTACAGCGCCTTGTCCAGTTGACGGTGAACGAATTGCCCAATTGCAATTTTTTGTCAATCCCGGTGTAGGGCTTTTTGATGGCGTATTAGAAATTGATTACATTTCTTTTGGCGAACCATTATCGACAAGTATTGTTGATGTAGAAAAATTGGCAGCTATTAAAGCTTATCCAAATCCGACAAGTGATCAAGTTACTTTAGAATATGACTTATTATCCACAAGTCAGGTACAAGTAAAAATATATGACATTTTCGGCAAACAGTTAAGTAATCAACATTTGGGACTGCAAACAACTGGCAAACAACAACAAGTAATTAATATTGAAGGATATACCAATGGCGTCTATTTATTACAATTAGAATCTAATGGTACTATTTTAGGGGCTATGCGTTTGATGAAAAATTAAGTGATTATCGGATGGTTGGCTTTCAGTCAATCTGTTAAATTAAACATAGGTTGACGGAAAGTCAACCATCCGACATACCTCTAAAACAACTACTTTAGTTAAAAAGGAATGATTGGATTGACTTGAATTCCTAATTCAAAATAATTAATATACTTATAATAATAAGAGGCTGTATTTTTTACGAATACAGTCTCCTATTTTACAAAAAACATTTTTATATAGAATCCGACCTTACCATGAAAAAATTATATTATCTACTAGCTTTTTTAAGCATCAATCTGGCAGCATTTGCGCAAGATACTTACCATAGTCAATTACAAACCTCTTTTCAAGATAATTTTAACCTGCCAACTGGTCAATGGATATTCTTTGATAATGAAGGGGCCATTTTGAATAGTGCGGGTGGTTATGGTGGTTCGTTTTCAACCATAACGTCTATGGATACTGATTTTTCTAGTATTACTCGAGGTGTTATTTCTAGAAAAGGCAATAACCAATGGGACTCAGGATGGAACCTAAGAAATCAACAAAGAATTAATCAGAATGATAAAGTCTTAATTATTTTTTCTATCCGTTCGGTCGGCGGAACGGGGCAAGTTAATATTTTTGCCGAAGACTCCAATACTTTTGCAAAAGAAGCTTTTTTAACGGTAGACATTCAAGAAGAATGGACTTCCTACGCCATTCGCTTTGAAGCTTCCAAAACATTTAATCCCGGTAGCATCACTTTTGGCTTTCACTTAGCACATCAAGAACAAACCATAGAAATTGGAGGCTATACGGCTATAAATTTTGGTAACAATGTTGCTTTAGAAGACTTACCAGAAGCTATCAATAACGACCAATATGATGGCTTTGAAGCGGATGCACCTTGGCGAGCAGTAGCTGCTGAGAATATAGATCGTCTCAGAAAAGCGGATTTAAATATTCAGGTAAGAACAACAGAAGGAGCAATCGTAGAAAACGCAGTTATTGAAGTAAAAATGTTGCAGCATGAATTTGCTTTTGGCTCGGCTATTACTGCCAATAGGATTGCAGGGAATAATGCACAAAATCGGATTTATGAAGATAAAATCATCAACTTAGATGGGGAAGGACATGGCTTTAATTGGGTCGTTTTTGAAAATGATTTAAAATGGCCTGCACTAGAACAAAATTGGTTTGTTAACGCTACTGAATTAGCCAATTCGGTACAATGGTTAAGAAGAAATGACATTGAAATTAGAGGACATACTTTAGTTTGGCCTGGCGCAAACAACTTACCCAATGACATTAATCAAAATAGAAATGATATTCCCTATATTAAAAACCGAGTAACCGAACATTTAGAAGATATTTTAAACCGCCCTGGCATCCAAGGAGAAATAGCAGAATGGGACGTATTAAATGAAATTACAACCAATAGAAGTTTAGAAGATTATTTTCGTGGACAAGAAGGCTATACAACAGGCAGAGAATATTTAGCCGAAATTTTTCAACAAACAAGAGCGATTGACCCCAATACAGGGCTGTGGTTAAATGACTTTGTTACCTTATCGCAGAATGCCAAACCTGGTAGTGTAAATTACGATAACCTCAAACTATTTACCCAAGAATTAATTGATGCAGGCGTCGATATTGAAGGAATAGGCTTTCAAGGTCATATTGGTGGTTTTCCAAATGGTATTCCATCTGTTTTAGAAACCTTAGATGATTTTTACAATGAATTTGGCTTAAAAGCAAAAATCACAGAATTTGATTTGCCTTCTTTTGTAGATGAACAAACGGCAGCCCAATATTTAGGCGATTTTCTAACAGCCATTTTTGGACATGAAAGTATGAATGGTTTTCTATTTTGGAGTTTTTGGGACGGAGCTACCTATATGAATGAGGGAACTAATCTATTTAGAAGAGACTGGAGCCAAACGCCTGCTGGTGACACTTTTATTGATTTATTATTTAATCAATGGTGGACAGACGAAATTATCACTTCATCAGCAGAAGGGTTGGCTGATATTCGTGCCTTCAAAGGGAGGTATGAAATAGTTTATGAGTCCAACGGTGAAACAATTAGAGATACTATCAACTTAATAGATGATACCAATTTAGAAATCATAGGTAATAACATTACCACAAGTATAGAAGATTTAATAGTAGATAATGATTTAGCAATAGTATATCCGAATCCTGCCAATAATCAACTAACGGTGGAACGGAAATCAACAAATTCAGCTACTATTCAATTGTTTGAAATTACTGGAAAAAAAGTATTGGAACAGCAAACTAGCAACTTAAAAATAGTTTTAGACATCGGGCATTTAAAAGGTATCTATATGGTGAAAATTTCTGATGCTACTCGTACAACTGCTAAGAAAATTATTATTCGATAATTGGTGTTCTTTAATAATTTGAGTTGAGTACTTCCAGAACTACAAATGCTGGAAACATTTGTCTAAAATTTCATTCCTATAGCACTAGCTTCTCTAGCCTTACGATATAAACCACATTTTATAAAAAAGTGTACTACCTTAGTAACGGCAAAAAAATAACTTAGTCATCTAGGACGGCTTCTTTTGCTCCTATTTTTACTTTAAAATCAGTCATAGTATCAACAATATTCCTTCTTTTAAAGAAAAACTAGAATCAAAATAAACTCGTCCAGAAGACTAACTTATTCTTTCGTCGTTACTTAAATAGGGTACGTGCACTTTTTTTTATGCTAAATAATCAATTATAGCTTTAACTTTTTTTAGCAATATTACCCTAAAGTACCTCTATTTTATGCTTCATGTTTAATTTCTATTAGCATTCGTTGATTTTTTTGTTAAAAAAGGTAGAAAACTCTGAAGAAGTGGTATCTTGCGCTTTTTTTCAAACCATAAGTCAACGTATATGAAAAAGCAATGCTACAAATTGAGCATTATGGCAGCATTATTCCTATTTGTAATGCAGTCAGCCTGGGGGCAAGGTTCTACTTCTTCCAGAATTACAGGACAAATTACAGATGCCAACGAAACTTTAATCGGGGCTAATGTAGTTGCTATCCACGAACCTACTGGTTTTCAGTATGGAACGGCAACTAATGTTGAAGGATTATTCACACTGAATAATGTCAATGTTGGAGGGCCATACACGATTACTGTTTCCTACACAGGATACGAAGAATATGTTGTAAAAGACATTTACTTGAACCTTGGACAAACCGAATCATTTAATATTAAAATGAATGAAGCGGCACTTCAGTTAGAAGAAGTAGTAGTAACGGCAGGTGGACTTTTTGATGGTAATAGAACAGGTGCTGAAACAAAAGTTTCGGAAGAAGTTATTGCAGCTTTGCCTACAGCGGATAGAGGTCTGAATGACTACTTACGTTTGACACCACAAGCAGATGTTGCGAATAATGGTGCGACAAATGGTGGTGGTATTTCTTTTGCTGGAGTGAACAATCGTTTCAACGCTATCTTTATTGATGGTGCAGTAAATAATGACGTTTTTGGTTTAGCCAACTCTGGGACAAATGGTGGACAAGCAGGTATCTCTCCTATTTCTCCTGACGCCTTAGAGCAAATTCAAGTAGTCTTAGCACCTTATGATGTAACCTTAGGTGGTTTCGCAGGTGGTGGTATCAATGCCGTGACTAGAAGTGGTACGAATGAATTAGAAGGTTCGGCTTACTTTTTTAACAGGAATGAGAACCTATCAGGTAAGACACCAACTGACATCGAAGGAGTAGAAAGAACAAAATTAGCTCCTTTTACAGCTAGAACTTTCGGTGGTCGTTTAGGTGGTGCATTGATTAAAAATAAATTATTTTTCTTTGCGAATGTAGAAATTCAGAGAGATGAATTACCTCGTCCATTTATTCAAAGTGAATATAATGGAGATTCTGACGCCAATCAATTGAATGCGATTCGTCAAAAATTAATTGACGACTATGGCTATGACCCAGGAGGTTTTGAAAATAACCCGCAAACAATTGACGGTGAAAAAATCTTAGTGAAGTTCGATTATAATATCAACAAAAAGCATAAATTATCTGCTCGTCACAGTTACGTAAAAGGAACAACGGAAATTCATCCAGCACCTAGTGCCAATAGAGTGGTATTCGGTAATGTAGGTTATATTTTCCCTTCTACTACTAATTCTACCGCAGTTGAATTAAAGAGTATTTTTAGTCCAAACACCTCTAATAACTTGATTTTAGGGTACACGACTGTAAATGATGATAGAGATATTTTAGGAGATCCTTTCCCTCAAATTATTATGCCTGATGGAAATGGAACAGTAGTAGTTGGAACTGATAACTTCTCTTTTTCTAATATTGTTAATCAAAAAGTATTTACAATTACGAATAACTTTAATTTATATAAAGGAAAGCATTCGTTTACTTTTGGTACGCATAATGAGTTTTTTGAAATTGAAAACTTATTTACGATTTTCTCAACGCCTAGATACCAATATTTCTTTGATGGGGTAAATCGTTTCTTAAATGATGAGAATCCTGATTTATTATTATTCGGTCACGAGCAAGCTTTTGGCGGAGATGCTATTAGATTAGGAGACGATGCTGCTAACTTAGGACCATCCTTCAATGCTATGCAATTAGCAGTATATGGACAGGATGAAATTCAAATCAATAAAGATTTTAAATTAACGGTTGGTTTGAGATTTGATGTTCCTATCTTCACAGATGATCCACCATTAAATAATACAGCATTCAATACTACAACGATTCCTTTATTAGAAGCTGCTGGTTATGATTTAAGAGGAGCTAGAGCTAGTCAAGCGCCAGGCACTTCTATTTACATAAGTCCAAGAATTGGTTTCAACTATGATGTCAATGGTGATAAATCAACTCAGTTAAGAGGCGGTGTTGGTGTATTTACAAGTAGAGTACCTTGGGTATGGCCTGGTGGTATGTTTATTAGAAATGGACTAAACTCTGCTTTTAACGTAGGGTTTGGACAACCTATCTATACTACTCCAGAAGAATGGATACAAAATTTAACGATTGATGATAGCCCTGCTGGTGATGTAGATTTATTTACAGAAGATTTTAGATATCCACAAATCTTAAGAGCAAGTTTAGCGATGGACAAAAAGCTTCCCGGAGGCATAGATGGAACAGCAGAGGTTACGTTTACAAAGACCTTAAATAACATGGATGTAAAAAGTATCAACTTCTTTCCAAGTACCCAAAATCTAACAGGTGCGGATGATCGTCCAGTTATTAACTTTAATGAAAGAATTGACGATACTTACTCTAATATTACCTTAGTGGATAATACAAATAAGGGATATACTTTCAACTTTACAGGACAAGTTTCTAAACAATTTAGCAGAAATACTTCGTTTAATTTAGCCTACTCTTTCACTAGAGCAGAAGCTTTAGTTGACGGTAGAGGGTTTATCAATAACACAAACTGGGGGAATATTTTGAGTGTACAAGGAAATAATAATCCTGATGTTACTCGTTCAACTTTTGATGCTGGTTCTCGATGGACCGCTTTTATATCTCATAGATTCGACTACTCAGATTTTGCGAATACTTCTATTTCTCTTTTCTATACAGGTAAATCGGGTTCTCCTTATAGTTTTGTTTATAATTCAGAAGCTACTTCTGATTTATCTCAGTCTGCAGGTAATGAAGATTTGATTTTTGTACCTGCTAGTCAAAATGATATTAACTTAGTTGACATTGACGGTGGAGCTACTGCTGCACAACAATGGGCGGCTTTAGATGGCTTCATTAGTGGAAATGATTATTTAAGCAGTAGAAGAGGAGATTATGCAGAAGCAAATCGAGTAAGAACTCCATTTGAGGGCGTTTTAGATTTAAAAATCATCCAAGATTTCTATTTTGGTGGTAATAATGGACGCAAGCGACAAAATATTCAAGTTACCTTTGATGTTTTCAATTTTACCAATATGTTGAATAAAAACTGGGGTAGAAGATATTTTGTAGGCGGTAACACTTTCTCTTTGATTCAAGCGAATAGAAATGATGACGGTGTCTTAGAATATAATTTTACCGCACCAAATAGAGATCCTTTTAATATTGTTCAGTCAGGTACTTATAGTGCTAGATGGAATGCCCAATTAGGATTAAGATATAGTTTCTAATAATTACTTAAATTAGAACTAAACCAACTTTAAAATTTTTTCCCGAATGTTCCTTGTGAATGTTCGGGATTTTTTATATCCGCTATTCTATATAAAAAGGAATTTCAAAGTGCTTCATTTCTGTAACTAAATGTCTACGATAGGTCTCATTTGTTAATAAATAAAAATAGTCCTTTTGTAAATCATACCCCTTTTCTTCTAACTGTTGCAAAACTTTCGTTGACCAAGCTTGCAACGCCTCCGTAGATACATGGTTTAAATTCACATCATAGGGCGCAATTTCTGCTTCTAAAGATAGAAGATGATGTTTGCCTGAAAGGATATAGATTGCAGTTGGATTTTGGCATTCCGCAAATTGCATTAATTTTTCAAATAATTGACCTTGATATAAATCTTTAGCAGCGCAAGTATAGTTCCTTTTAGGCGCTACACAAGTTACGAGAATAATTTTTTTCATATAACAATGATAATTAAATTATACCTAAGTGAGAATTTACAGTCAACCTTGACAAAGCATTAACAGACAATTAATTGGCTGTAAGTAATAAAAATTTAAGAAAATCCTGCTTATTGTCTTCAATTTAGAACTACAGAGTAGATGAGATAATTGTTTTAAAAGACGTAATCAAACTGTTTAAATTATTATTTCATCTTTACTCATAGCAAAAATGAATAAAATGATTAATTTAAAGCGATAAAAAAAGTACCTTCATGCCTATCTTAAAAGATTAGGAACTTTGAAAAAATACTTAGAAATAATAAACACCAAAAAAGTTAGGATTAAACATAACATTTTAAAAGCAAACTAATGAAAAGCAAATTAATAGTATTATTCCTTCTAGCAACGGTCTTTTTTAGTAGTTGTATAGACAAAACACCACTTACTGAAGAACAGTTAGTTTATGAAGGTAAATGGATGGCAAGTGATAGTACGTGGCTAAAAATTTATAAAGATGGAACTGGAGATTACACCTCAAAAAGTCGCTTAGAAAATGGCAAAGGAAATTTTAGTAAATCATTCACTGGAGGTAAAACAACCATTACAAATAGTCAAATAGAGATTGATTTTTTAGGTATCAACGAAATATATCAAATAGATAAACCGCCTTATGAGGAAAATGGAAAAAAGAAGATGCAATTGAATGGGCTAATTTTTGAACAAGTTAACTAACTATACATAAAGGATTATGGAAATAAAAGACTTCCTTACTATCGAGAAAAAAGACGGCATTGCCACTTTATGGCTAGACAATAAAAAAGAGAAAATGAATGTCGTTTCCCCTGATGTCATTAAGATATTTGGAGAGATATTCAAGCAGATGGAGAATGATGCGGAAGTGAAAGCCGTCATCTTCATTAGTGGCAAAAAAGATTTTATGGCAGGGGCTGATATTAAGTCTTTTGCCATTGAGAAAAAAGGTGATTTTCGACCTATCCAAAAGGCGGGGCATGAGACTTTGGACAAAATAGAAAATAGCAAAAAGTTATATGTCTCTGCGGTACATGGCACTGCATTTGGCTTAGGTACAGAATTATCTTTAGCTTGTCATGCACGTATTGCAACCAATGACCCAAGTACCAAATTTGGGTTACCAGAGGTGAAAGTTGGAATTTTACCCGGTGGTGGAGGTACACAACGATTACCTCGTTTAGTCGGTATCCAAAAGGCTTTGGATATGATGCTGACAGGGAAAAATATCTATGCTGTTCCAGCTAAGAGAATGGGCCTAGTAGATGAATTGACAGCGCCAGGAAAATTACATCAGGCAGCTATAATGTTTGCTCAACGCTTGTTAAAAAAGCCATTAAAACGAAAATCAAAATTATCGCTTACAGAAAAGCTATTAGAAGGAAATCCAGTCGGTCGGTCTATTTTATTTAGTCAGGCTAAAAAAATGGCTTTGAAACAATCTCAGGGTAATTATCCTGCCATTCCTGCCATTTTAGAATGTGTAGAAACAGGAATTAAAAAAGGAACGAAAGCAGGCTATGAAAAAGAATTGGAGTTGTTTGAGCACTTATTATTAACACCAGAAAGTAAAGCATTACGGTCTATTTTCTTCGCTTCCACGGATAACAAAAAAAATCCTTACGGAAAAGAAAATGCCAAACCATTGAATACTTTAGGAATGATTGGTGCTGGATTTATGGGAGCGGGTATTACAGAAATTTCGGTTAATAACCGAATAGATGTTCTACTTAAAGATATTAAACCCGACGGAATTACAGCCACTAAAAAAGAAATTTGGAAAGGCTTAGCTAAAAAGTTAAAAAGAAAATCTATTACCAAAGCGCAAGCAGAAGAAGTCATAGGTAGAGTTCGTGGGCGATTGACGTATGATGATTTTGATAACGCAGACATCGTTATTGAGGCCGTTTTGGAAAAGATGGATTTGAAAAAGATAATTATCGGAGACATCGAAAAGCATTGCAACAACGAAGTAATTATTGCGACAAATACCTCTTCCTTATCCGTAACAGAAATGGCTAGTCATGCTACCAAACCCGAAATGGTTATCGGTATGCATTATTTTTCCCCTGTTCCAAAAATGCCTTTACTAGAAATTGTAAAAACGGAAAAAACAGTGGATTCCGTCATTGCTTCTTGTTATGAATTTGGTTTAAAACAAGGGAAAACTTGTATTGTCGTAAAAGATAGTCCAGGGTTTTATGTTAATCGAATTTTAGGACCTTATATGAATGAAAGCTTACTCTTATTAGATGAAGGCG
>CAYMSC010000041.1:0-13150 GCA_964392805.1 uncultured Saprospiraceae bacterium | reverse complement strand
AATCGAATTTTAGGACCTTATATGAATGAAAGCTTACTCTTATTAGATGAAGGCGTGGCGATTGATGCGATAGATAAGGCAATGAAAAAGAAAGGATTTCCTGTTGGACCAATCACTTTATTTGACCAAGTAGGATTGGATATTGCAGCACATGTAGTAGATAGTAGTCGAAAAATCGTAGCAGATAGAAGTGGATTTACCATTAGCGATAGTGTGATAAAAATGTTTGAAGCTGGTCGATTAGGTCGAAAAAATGGAAAGGGATTTTATAATTATGATGAGAAAGGCAAAAAGAAAGGGGTAGATAGTACAGCCTATCAATTTTTCAAAGGAAAAGGTGGAACTTCAATGGATATGAAAAATATCCAAAATCGTTGTTTGTACTTAATGTTTAATGAAGCCGTGATGTGTTTAGAAGAGGGCATTATTGCCAATGCAACTGACGGAGATATAGGCGCTGTTTTTGGGACAGGATTTTTGCCATTTACAGGAGGTCCATTTCGATATATGGACCAGTTAGGCATTCAAAATGTAGTGGATACAATGAATGATTTAGCTAGTAAGAATGGAGAGAAATTTAAACCTGCCAAAATGTTGATAGACATGGCGGCAAATGGAAAACAGTTTCATGATGCCTAACAGTAACATAGCTCTCTGAGTTGTGACTAATAAGCATTTTACTACAAGAAACTATCACCCATGTTCCGAACACAAATATTTATCACTCTATTATTAGTACTATTTTTTGCTTGCCAACAACAAAAAACAAGCGAAACAGAAATTCTTGAAGAAGTAGTCGAAGCAGCAGCAACCGATATAGCTCCACTTTTAGAAATAAATTTAGAGCATGCTCAAGAAGAAGGAGTTTTAGTTAACGCAGAACTAATAACGGTAGCTTATGACCCCGTTTTCAAGCGAGCAAAAAAGTATGAGGCCATTCCTTTAAAGCCCTATTTAGAAAAAATAGTCACCGCCCAAAATATAGATAAAGCAAGTACAGAAATCATTTTTTTATGTAAAGATGGTTATAATCCGTCCATGTCGCTCGCAAAAGTAATGGAGAACGAGCCATATTTAGCCATTAAAGATATAGAAGCAGTCGAAGGAAAAAATTGGGCAGATACCCTAAAAGGCAAGTGGTCTCCATTTTATTTAGTTTGGACCAATCATTCAGAGGGGGCAAAAGGATTTAGTTGGCCTTATGGTTTAAAGTATTTGCAATTTAAAGCATCGGATGCTGCTTATAAGGCTGCTTTTCCAAATGATAAAACCCAAATAGCAGGCTTTGAATTATATAAAGAAAAATGTATGAAGTGCCATTCCGTGAATAAAGTTGGCGGCGTGATGGGACCAGAATTTAACATTCCTAAAAATATTACCGAATATTGGCAAACAAAAGATATTAAAGCCTTTGTAAAAAATCCTTATGCTTATCGCTATAATAGCAAAATGCCGCCAGTGGCCAATCTTCAAAACCAAGAATTAGACCTAATTATTGATTATTTAACCTATATGAAGGCATATAAAATCAATGTCGAATAAATATCATTTCCTACTCTTCTTTTTTTAGTATAAAAATACTATTTTAGCTTTTCGTCAAAGCTAAACTTGGCTCTGGAAAGAATTTTTGCATACTCTAGAGCTTCCAGAACTCCAAGTTCTGGAAGCTCTTAACTATTCAATATATACTCTTTATTTCCAAAACTAACTATTATCTATTGCTATCAGTATTAGTATTTTGACAAGCGTTTATCTTTTAATTCATCATTCATCATTTCAACATGATTCCAGCAAACGAAACATTCGGCGGCACATTCCCATTTAAGCCCAATTTTTTTGAAGGCAGAGGTTTTAAAATGCACTATGTAGATGAGGGCGAAGGAGCAGTAATTGTTTGCCTTCATGGACAACCAACTTGGAGCTATTTATACAGAAATTTTATTCCTACCTTATCCAAAAACTATAGAGTCATTGTCCCAGATCATAAAGGCTACGGGAAAAGTGAGACACCTCAAGATGGGGAATACACTTTTAAAAATCACGTTGAAAATTTAGCAGCATTGATTGACCATTTAAGTTTGGAAAACATCACATTTGTTTGCCAAGATTGGGGTGGTCCAATTACGGGTGCTTATACTTTGCGGTATCCCGATAAAGTAAAACGCATTTGTATGATGAATACGATGATGGGCTATGGATTTGCTTGTCGAGATGTACCACCGTCAGACCCAAAACCACCGGGCATACAGGATTCGCCTTGGTTTCAATGGGTGTTGAAAGCCAATAAAGAAGGTTTTTATAAAGAAGCTATGAGTCGTTTAGGCGATAATGTGTTGAGCAATATGAAAAAATTATATTTTCATAATACGGCAGCAGTTGATGAACAGTGGATGCGAGCCTATTCCATGCCTTTCGAGACACCAGAAGAATGTATTGCCGCTATCGAATTTCCTTTAGATGCAGCTTACGGTAGAATTCGAGATTATGTGGTTGAAGGGATAAAGACTGGAAATTTGGAAAAATTACGGTCAAAGCCAGCAATGTTAGCAGAAGGAATGGCAGATAAAGCCATGTTACCAGCAATGGTCATGGATGATTTTAGACGCTTGTTTCCTAAAGGACCAATTGTAGAATTAGACAACGTAGGACATTTTTGTCAAGAAGATGCACCCGTTACTTTGGTAGCATTAATTCATCAATTTATTCAGATGACCTAAAGATAAGAGAGATGTCAGACCGCTTTACTGTCAGACCATTACATTGTCAGATAGGTCAAAATAAATTAATCATATAGATACTAGGCAAAATCGTATACCGTAAGCCATCTACCCTTAATCGTTAATAAATGTCATTCAAAGGAAAAACAGTTTTTATAACAGGAGGAAGTCGAGGAATTGGTAAAGCAATAGGCATTCGCTTGGCACAAGAAGGTGCAAATATTGTCATCGCAGCTAAAACGACAGCTCCTCATCCCAAATTAGAAGGTACTATTTTTACTGCCGCTGAAGAAATGGAAAAAGCTGGTGGAAAAGCTCTACCAATTAAAGTAGATATTCGGTTTGAAGAAAATATTTTAGCAGCTATAGAAAAAACGATAGAAACTTTTGGTGGAATTGATATTTTGATAAATAATGCAAGTGCTATTTCCTTAACTGGAACATTAAAAACGGAGATGAAACGCTACGATTTAAAACTTAATTTTGTCTGATTACTTGGTAACAAAAAACATAACAACTCATAACTTCAAACAGCGTCCCTCAGCGTCAAAAGAAAAATCTGGTATACTTTTTTATTAGAGATGCTCAACTCTTGGTCTTGGTATATTTTCTATCTATTTTTCTACTAAAGGCATCGTCATTTTTTTAGCTTTAAGGTATTCCTTTTTCTCTTCTATTTAAAAACACAACTCCTTCCTTCATATTTTTCCTAAATAATTACAAGACCTCCAAAAAAATCTTCTAAATTGCAGCGAAATAACCACAAAGCATTTAGAACACATGAAAAATCAAACAAATTCTCACCAAAATGTCGAAACAGAATTAAGCCGTGATTTAGGCTTATCCACTGCCTTGGCAATTGGAATTGGGACAATGATTGCGGCTGGGATATTTACCTTATCAGGCTTAGCCATTAGAAATGTTGGCTCCGCAGCGATTTTAGCTTTTTTATTAGCAGGTATTGCAGCGACGTTTACCGCTTTAGTTTACTGTGAATTTGTTTCTATTTATCCACGAACTGGAGAAGGCTATTTATATGCTAGAAAAACTTTTCCTGCGCCCTTAGCCTACTTTGTTGGTTGGGCATTATTCTTAGGCTACACCTCTTCTTGTGCCTTTTATATCGCTAGTTTATCTACTTATTTTAATGAATTCATTTGGCATAGTCCCATAGAATCACTTTCAGGAGTAGTCATTCTGATAGGTTTAACCTTTTTGAATATTAAAGGAACAGAAGAAAGTGGAAAATTTCAAATAATAGTCACCGCAGCCAAAGTATTATTATTAATTTGGTTTATTTCTGGAGGAATCAAATTTATAGAAATAGACGAGGTGATTAATCGGTTTAGTACAGATATAGTAGCCATTGGTTCGACCGCTGCAATGGTTTTTATTACCTTTTTCGGGTTTTCAGCTATAGCAGCAGCAGCTGGAGAAGTGAAAAATCCAGTAAAAACAGTTCCCCGAGCTATTTTTATATCAATGGGTGTAGTAACGATACTTTACACCGCTGTCGTTTTGGTCGTTTTATTTGCCGATATAACGGAATATTCCGAGGCATCAATGGGAGAAGCAGCTAAGAAATTTTTAGGGTATTTTGGTGGCTATGTCATTATTGCAGGAGCTATTTTTTCAATGATTTCCGCCTCCAATGCGTCTATTATGGCAGGGTCGAGAGTGATGTTATCCATGAGCCAATTGGGGCATTTACCAGAAGAAGTAGGGACAATTAACAAAAATACAAAAACGCCTATTATTTCGGTTATACTAGTTGGTGGTGCTATTCTTCTTTTTTCTTTAGTCCTTAATTTAGAAGACCTTACCACTTATGCGAATACGGTTTTATTACTAGCCTTAGTTTTGGTGAATATTGCCTTGATTGTCCACCGAAAAAAGTTTCCCGATATAGAACGCCCTTTCAAAGTACCACTAGTACCCCTTATTCCAATTCTAGGAATTCTGGCTAATTTTTATTTGATATTTCAAATGTTTACGGATACGCTACCCTTCTTTTTAGCTATTGCTAGTTTATTATTAGGCATGTTAGGATTTTTGGTATGGAAAGGAGCACAGACCGCCGAAGCATCCATTAAAGGGGCTGCTTCCCACGTGGCACATAGCCAGGGGCGAGGAACGATTGATAAAAATAAATTTAGAATTCTTGTACCTATTGCCAATCCTCAAACAACAGAAAGTTTAATTCAAATAGCCGCTTCCATTGCTAAGGAAAAAGATGGTGAATTATTATTATTAAAAGTAGCGACCGTTCCGAATCAAGTACCGCTGACAAGTTATGATGATACCTTAGTTGAAAAAGAACAAATTGCACTAAAGCAGGCACGAAAGTTTGCAGAATCTTTAGGCGTTCCTGCACATACTTTAGTGCGAATAGGTTATAATATTGCAAGGGCTGTTTTAGAAACATCAAGCGATAGGTTCTGTAATTTAATTATTCTAGGTTGGAAAGGACATTCGACCAATAAAGAAAAAATTCTAGGTGCCATTACTGATGATGTAGTGACCCATGCAAAGTCAGACATTATGTTAGTAAAATTAGTTGGAGCGTCGCCGATTAGAAATATTTTATTGCCAACAGCAGGTGGCGAACACGCTCAATGTGCCGAACAATATGCTCACTCTATAGCCAAAGCCAACGACGGTGTTTTAACCGTTTGTCAAGTCGTCTCCGATAGTTCGACGGCAGAACAAGTTGCTTTCAGCAAAGAAAATTTAACAAAAGCCATCGATAGATTAAGTGCTAAAAATGGTATCAAATTAGCCCAAGAATTAATTAATAACACCTCGATTGCAGAAGGAATAGCCAAAGAAGCCAATAAGCATGATGCGGTAATGATTGGCGCAGCAGGAAAAAGTATTTACCCTCAAATTTTGTTTGGCAATATACCTGAAGAGATTGCAAAGCACACCGAAAAAACGGTAATTGTGGTGAAGCATTATCATCGAGTAAAGGCTTTGATAGGGAAGGTGATTGGGGAGTAAAATTAGAAATAATTGACTAAGGGATTTCGCAAAAACATTTGCTAGCCTAAGAGCATGTTTAAAATTCCATCAATTGGCTACAAGCGGCAAATTTTATCTTACTACTAACATATATTTTAAGTCTTTTAGGTTCGTAAGGGAAGAAGTGAAAAATAACCTACCCAACGAGGTAGGATTCGACACGGATTTTCCTTTGGAAAATACACAGAAAAAACGGTTACTGTATTAGATTTGCTCTAGGTCAGATGCCATAAAAGAACTCAATCTAGAACACTTTAGTAAGGTAACCGTCTTAATCAGTGTAAC
This sequence comes from uncultured Saprospiraceae bacterium, assembly GCA_964392805.1. Taxonomy (GTDB): domain Bacteria; phylum Bacteroidota; class Bacteroidia; order Chitinophagales; family Saprospiraceae; genus JAFMDF01. Next base: position 7,127 of record CAYMSC010000041.1, on the reverse strand, counting down.
ATCCTCTCTAGTTTGTATTATGATTTTAACACTTTCATCGGGTACATTATTTTTTTCCTGCTCCCTAACCTTCGACTAATTTGTTCCTACTATTAAATACCTATTTATTTTCTAAAAAATAAAGCAGAATTTGTTCCTAAGCCCTCAATTTTCTAACTTACGGTGTCTACACGTATTTTAGTAAAACTATGAGATGAATAAAACTACCCAATCAATCACTTCGATTGCAATCATTACCTTGCTATTTCTTGGTTGTTATCCACAACAACAAACAAAAGAATCTTTGCCTTGCGTAAAAGGTTTGACGATTAGTACGAATAAAAGCATTCCAAAAATTAACTGGTCCACTTTACCCGATTCCTTAAAAACGCTAAAAGGTTATGTGCTAAAATTAGAAGAAATTGCTATAGCCAATCCTGATGTTGAGTTTAGTAAAACACAAGCGGATAGTTTAAGCGGCATTATTAATATCTTGGAAGGCAGAGTGATGACTAATAAAATAGGTTGGTTAAAATCTAAAGCACATCGTTTACTAAGTTGTTATTTTATCTATCACGCAGAAAATAAAGCTTCCGTTAATCAATTAGAAGCAGCCCTTAGAAGTACTAGTGGGCATCACTTACAAGATTCTTTAGAAAGAGCCGAAATTTATAATTTACTAGGTATCAGTTATGAAAACTTACTCAATATCCCTTTATCTAGGCATTATCATAAGGAAGCACTAAAATTTAATTGTCAATTAGGCCGCATTAAAGATGTTATCTCTGAAACTGGAAATATTGGCTTAACTTATCATTATAATAATGAGCCGGATAGTGCTATTTTTTATTTGGAAAAAGCAACCTGTCTCCTCGAATATTATGGTAGTTCAATTGATATACTCCCTAGAGATTCTTTGGGGACTTATCATAATCTGGCGTTAGCGTATAACTTAGCAGCAGATAAAGCTAGTAAAGAAGGGGATACCCTAGTCGCTGATAAATACTACCAAAAAAGTATTGATGGTTTTCGAAGTATCTTTCTTTATTTTAAACAATTGAATAGTCGAGAAGCAACAGAAAATTTTCATTTTACCATGCTTAATTTAGGGGGGACTTTTTTAAATTATGACAAACAATCGTTGAATACCGCAGATAGTGCGCTATATTATTTGAAATTAGCTCAAGATACAATAACAGCAAGAGCAGAGGGATTCCCAATATTTTTTCAGCATTATATAGGCGCGAAAAAAAGCCTAGCATTTGCTCAAAAAGGACAATGTCAGTTGGCTCTAGCGACTATTAAAAATTTACCAACAGATGGAATTCCTCCCGAATATTTGATGCAGGCAACCTATATTCATGCGCAGATAATCGCTGCTTGTGAAACTGCATATGATACCCCAAATGAAAAATGGGTCGCACAAATGGCGGCACATACAAGTGATTTGGCCACTTTAGATGAGCTATTGATTACGCCAGGTATGGAATCAACGGTCTCTGCTATTAGAAAAAGATTTAAGTCGCATTTTCAGTTGGCAATAGAATCAGCTGTAGGTCATTATCAATTTAAATCAGGTATACCGACCTTTGAAAAAGCCTTACAAATTGTTGACCAAAGTAAGAGTTATCGCCTTAAACAAAGTATTTTCCAACAAATAGGCGACCAATCTTTTATAGGAAAATTCCGAAATTTATTACAAGAAGAACAATATCTACGTCAACAAATTATCCAATATCCGAATGATGTTCGACCAGTACAGGCATTTGATGATTTCATGGAAAAATTGAAAAAAGAAACAAATTCAGAAGAATATGCTTATTACAGCAAACGTTTTTCAGGTCCTACCATTACCCTGCCAGAAATTCGTCAGCATTTGCTAAAACCTAATACTGCTATTATACAATATTACCTGTCTCCTATAAAAGGTTATGCTTTGGTAGTAACTGAATATAAACAAGAAATCTTCACTTTTGAGGTTGATGAACAATTATTAGAACAATGCAAAGAAATTAATACCAGTTTAGACCCCTTGAATCCTAGAAATGGTTATTTCAGACAAACCGCTCACCCTATTTATCAACAAGTTTTTCAACAAATTGATAAATGGTTAGTTGAGGAAACGCCTCTAGTCAACAATTTAATCATCATTCCTGACGGTTTTCTTCATAGTATTCCATTTGAAGGTTTATTATCTACCGCTCATCAAGCCGCTCCTTATAGTCAACTCGATTATTTATTTAACAAATATTTTATAAGTTATCATTATTCGATTGAAAGTATGTTGGCTTTAAAAAGGTTAAAAAGATTACAACCTAAATCTAATAATCAATTTACTGCCTTTGTTGCCTATCCAGATTCCACAAATAATACAGCTAGTCCTGAAAATATGGTAGGATGTAGTAGCTCCCCTTTACCTAATTTGCATCAAGCGTCTATTAATATTGGCAAAAAATTTCAAAATAAGGGGTGGCAATCCAAGGTGATTTCTAAAGTTACGAAAGCTTCCTTTGACAATTTTGTAAGAAATAATACTATCTTACAATTCACTATGCATGGCTGTTTAGATGCTACTAATCCACTTCGTTCTTATTTACAATTTGAAGAAAATCAGACCAATCCTACTGACGGACAATTAACCATAGAAGAAATTTATAAACTAAATGGTACCGCAGAATTAGCAGTATTAAGTAACTGTAGTACACTTCAAGGAGCGCAGGAAGAAGGGGAGGCATATATTAGTTTAGCACGAGCTTTTACTTATGCAGGTTTCCAATCCGTTGTTGGCACTATCCAGGTAATTGAAGATAAGGCTTCTGCCGAAATTTTAGCGTATTTTTATAGTCAATTATTACAAGGAAAAGCTAAACATATTGCTTTGACCGAAGCTAAAAAAAGCTATCTTAAAAAACATAAAAACGCTCATCCACAACAATGGTTAAGTATGGTTTGTATGGGAGATACGGCTCCTATTTCAACAATTCCTGCACAGCAGTAGGCAAGTCAGTCATATTAACATTATAGTTATTTTGTATTTCTTTAGCCTTCTTTATATTTTTATTCAAAGCGTTGACAATGACTGAATAAAAAGCAGCTTCTTGTCGATGGTCAGAATTAATATCCAAAGCATAATCTAGGTATTTATCCGCCGCTACATAATCCCCTTCATATAAAAATAAGGCTACGCCATAATAATAAGATAAATTAGTTTGTTTTTCAGGATTTATCGCTAATGCTGCCTTCAGTTGCTGCATACCTCCTTTAATATTCCCATTTCTAATTAAAGCAGGTCCAGATAGTGGACTATTAGCCCCCGAAGTCAATTTATCATAGTCTAGGGTGATTTCCTCATTTAACGTTTCTTTTAAAATGGTGGTTTCTTGTAGCGCCAAACCAACTTGAGGACTTGGTTGTAAAATAGTATAGACCATAATTGCTAAAGCAATAGTAGCCGCTGCTAACCAGAAAGTTCTGCGTCTAGTATTAATAGTTTTTATCTGCTGTTTTGGTTCTAGTTTCGATTCAGGTGTTACAGTAGCAACTGTTGCTGGTTCATCTGCAATTACTGCCTGCTGCAAAATATAAAACTGTGCAACTTCCTCTACAAAAACATCATCTTGCTCCATGCGAAGGTTGAAGGCTTCTAACTCCGTTGGAGATAAATTTTCATCATAAAAATCCAAGATTAAATTATAGTCTGCATCTGTTAAACGGCTCATTGTGCACGGTTTTCGTTTAATACCTTAAAAAAATAGATATATCTGACAAGACATTTATCAATTCGGTCATTAACTGTATCTTCAGCTATACTCAGTTCTTTTGCTAACAAAGGAATGCTTGTTCGTTTTTTATATTTTAATCCAAGTAATTTGGCACAAAAAGCATTCGTTTTTGCGAAAGCATTCAAAGAGTCTCCAATCTTAAAAAACAACTTGAATACAATTTCTTTGATGGCAACAACTCTCCTTCTTAAAGTACCTGCATCTTCTGGTCTTCCGTCGCTAATACTTTCATAACTCTCATTATGAACATACTTTTGGTATATCAAATCATAATGTTCAGGATAATTTTCTTTGAATACCTTAAACGCTAAGGTCATAAAATCATTTTCTTCATAACGATTAATAGCTTCATATAACCTCGACCCGCTTTTAAAAGATAATTGTTTGGTAATTGTCTCGTCTGCATCTGCTATCATATTTCCACCTTCAGCCTTAATTCTATTTATCACTTTTTCTTCGCTCAAATCACCAACTAAATCCCGCTTTCTATTAATAGACTGTTGTGCCCCCAATTTTGTAGAGCATTCGTTGTTTAAAATTGTTCGAAAATATCCTTCAGCGGTCTTTTTTATTTTGCCTGCTTGTGCTGCATCATAAAATTTTAGGAGGGCTTTATTATAAACTTCTGCTTTATCAGGAATACTTTTAAGTTTGAATTGGTATTTATCCGTTGAAAAAATCTTATTGAATTTTTCATGGAATCGCTTTTTAGCCTCAGCGACAATGGTAGAATCAGGTGAATTTAGGGCATTCAGCAATGCTTTTGTATCCTCATAGTTCTGCATAGTTTTCTCCATCTTTTGAATAGCGATTCAGATTTTACAAATAATTTTTAAAACAATATTTTTTTTGTTAAAATTTAAATCGCTAATTATTAGTGCTTTGTATTTGTGTGTTTATCTGAAAGAAAATAATCTATTATACTATAAAAAAATATTAAAAAACTACTGCTCTACAAATTGACCACCTCCCAGTCTTTATTGTGAGCACTAGAAAATAATAAAAGAATAATCAATATAATATACTGAAAATAAAAGGTATATTTGATTATAAGTAACACTTATGCTTATTTTCAAAGTCGAGTTTAAAAGTAAAAAAATATTCCTAAAAAATGGCATTAGCATAGCATAAAAAATTACTTCTAACCAATTATTTTAAACATATTACAAAACAGAGAAAACTATGTTGTTAGACACACCCTTAAAAACGATCTTCGTATTCCTATTTTTATTATTCCTAGTAGATAATAGCTATGGTCAGCAATTTGATAAAAAGATGGTTCAGCAGTTAATTGATAGAAGTTTTGAGAACCGTTCTCGAATTGATTTAGACGCTTTAGCAGTCGGTTTAACAGATAGTTTAAATACTATTCCCGAAATTGAAAATAATCCAACAACGCCAAAGGCAACTACTCGCACAAGCGCAAACAACATTACACAGACGGAGTCTGCAGAGTCAGAAATCCACGCCGCCATTAACCCTAGCGATACCAATAATATTATAGTCTCTGCTATGCGTTTGGGTGCGCCTTCAGGTGGTGGCTTAGGCGGCGGTTTAGGTTTAGAGTTTGAGTTAACTTTCCCGATTTATTACACTAGAGATTTTGGTGAAAGTTGGCAACTGAGTTCCTTTAATGGGGTCAATCAATTTGATTTATTCACCATTATTGCAGGCGGTGGCGACCCTGTAATTGCCTTCGATGCGAATGGAACGGCTTACTTTTCTTTCCTAACTTTTAGAATCAGTATTTTAGAACTTAAAATTGTGATGGAAATCAATTATGCGATTTCTAATGACGGTGGAGCGAATTGGACTTTACAACCTGAGCCCATCGCTACTAGGGCAGTGCTAGATTTCTTTGATATTTTTGATTTCGATTCAGAAAATGTCTCTCAATTAGTAGATAAAGAATGGATAGTCTGTGACCAATCGGCAACTTCTAGCCATCAGAATAATTTATACGCAATTTATGTAGAAATTGATTTAGTAGATACGGCTTATCAGATAGAGTTTCGCCGAAAATTAGCAGGAAACAGTCAATTTGAAACCCCTATTTTATTGACCACTCCCGAAATTGTTTTTGCCCAATTCTCTTCCATTGATGTAGACCAATCAGGTACCATTCATGTCCTATTTAATGCGGCAAAAGATACAGATGAAGTCTTGGGTTTATTTTATATGCAATCGACGGACGGCGGCGAAAGTTTTACCGAACCCAAACGAATTGGGGATGTACATATTCCAAATATTTCCCCTGACCAACCTACTTCTAATATTGTAGGCGTGGACGCCACTCGGATGTATCCATGTCCACATTTGCGAGTGGATAAAAGTGGAGGCGAACATAATGGAAATATTTATATTACTTGGACCGCCAATGGATTTGAAGTGCAAAATACAGAAGGACTAGATATTTTCTTTCTCAAATCAACAGATGGAGGTGCTACTTGGTCTGATCCTTATCAAATCAATGATGACACTGACCCCAGCAGCAATCAATTTTTCTCTAATCTAGTGGTTGATGAAGCGGGCAAAGTAGCACTAGGGTGGTATGACCAAAGAGAAGGCGAAGGAGGGGCTGTCACCAATTTTTATATGACGTATTCAGAAGATGGCGGCACGACTTTTAGAAAGAATTTTGCCGTCTCTACTTCTCCTGCTGATTTTTCTACCATTGGGGATAAAAATGGCGCTTTTGGCGTGGGTGAATATACTCAACTAGTCGCCGTAAATAATCAAGCCCTCCCCTTTTGGGCAGATGGTCGAACAAATGATGGCAATCTTGACTTATACTTTGCCTATGTGCCTTTAGATGGCAGCGAAGGATTAGTCAGCAGCTTGCCAGCAATTAATGCCATTGCCACAGAAATAAGCATTGCTAATCCATTTCCTAATCCAGCTAGAGATGTCGCATCAATAACACTTGATTTGCAAAAACGAAGTACCATTAAACTTCAACTAATGGACCAGAGCGGTCGCCTAATTAAAAATATTGGGGAAGCTGATTATTCGACGGGGCATCATTTGCTGAATATTCCATTAGCAGGTTTACCATCGGGAAATTATACCCTATTTTTTCAAACAGATTTTGGGTACTTTACTCGACCCTTAATTGTAGGAAATTAATACCACAAATTAGGTAATCCAAGATCCGGACAACTGGTAGTACAGACTTTAGTCTGTCTGGGACGCTGACCTTTAGGTTAGCAAATAGCATCATTCCTATTCTTCAGGTCTGAAGACCTGTATCCCGAACAGACTAAAGTCTGTGCTATCAGCTTTTCATTATTCTATGTACCCTGATTAAGCAACTAATTACTATATAACAATTCGTTTTCTGCTTTTAAAAAGAGATTATTGCCTAAA
>CAYMSC010000040.1:0-23392 GCA_964392805.1 uncultured Saprospiraceae bacterium | reverse complement strand
TGTTTGAAGTTTTCAACTTCAAACCAATATTTCAAAAGTTTTTAACTTTTCTCAACAGCTTACACATTATAAAAATAACTTTTCGTTCGCCCTATAGGAAAAAAATAAATTTTGTTAGGCCTAAAATTGGATTATTTCAAAAGAATATTATAAATTTGCACCCGCTTAGAAAGTTAAGCAACTTCCTTCTGGAATACTGGTCCCATAGCTCAGCTGGATAGAGCAGCTCACTTCTAATGAGCAGGCCTCAGGTTCGAATCCTGATGGGATCACTAAAAGCCTTTACAAATGTATGTTTGTGAGGGCTTTTTTTATTTTCTATTTTTCAGTTCTTTGTTCAACAATTCTAATGCTTTAAGGCTGCTTCATCTGTTGATTGTGCCGCTTGTTCTTTTCTTTTTTCATCAAATTTAGTATAGATTTCTTTTAGGCGGTGACGGAGCGATGCTCCTAAAAAACGCAAAAATAGCTGCAATTTACCAAAAAGAGCATCGCTGACCCTGTCTGTAGCAAAATGATACCCAAAACGATAATAAGGAGCGTTCCCGATAGCTATCGGGACGACCCCGTTTTAGCCATTTTATTCTGTGGGTAATGGATATAACTTGGAGTTCTAGAAGCTCAGGATTATGCAAAAATTCTTTTCAGAGCAAAGTAAGTAACGACGAAATAATAAGTTGGTCATCTGGACGAGCTTATTTTGGTTCTAGTTTTTCTTTAAAAGAGGGAGTATTGTTGATACTATGACCGATTTTAAAGTGAAAATAGGAGCAAAAGAAGCCGTCCTAGATGTTCATGTTATTGTTTTGCCGTTACTAAGCAGCAAATGTAACAATTCACTCAACCTACGCATAAGATATAATTGCAAATCAAAAACTACTTCTAAGCAATAACATAAGTTCACCCGAGTCAAATTAAATAAAGTGGTAAAAAAGTGACCGCCCTTCATTTACAATCGTCCTAATACCACACGAACAATTCCCCCACATTCACTCTACCCCTTTTTGCAGTTCCCTTTTACCTATAAATAAACACTTTAGTAACTAAGTAGTTGGCTTAAATTATATTAAGAAATAAATGACAATAACTAATTGATTATCAATACTTATTGATTTTTTCAATCTTTGTATAATACTGTCCAAGTACTTATATTCAATTGGATAAAACCATTTGAAGGTAACCATATGGTTTGGGCAAGCTGATTGTTTTCTGGAAATCCCACATTCCTTTACTCAGCACTATCCCAAACCTAATTCAACACAAATTACTAAACACAAAAACTGGTTGGAAAAGGGACTACCCTTTTCCGCTTTTAAAAAAACGAACTATGATTATTCTACTCGTAATGTTTTTAGCTTTTGCCATTGGTACTTTTGTTTCTCTATTATCAGATTTACTGGCAAAGAAAAATTTATTTTAAGGACTTTAAAAAATCAAATAAATCGTCCTTTTTAATAAACACAAACATCAAAAAGAGTTACTTTAAATAGTAACTCTTTTTTTATTGAATAAGAGCGCGTCAGGTTGAAAATTGATATTTGCTGATTTTGTAATTTGGTTAGAATCCGTTGCTAAAAAAATTAGCAACGGATTTTTATCGCTTTTTATCTGAGGCTCTAAAACAGAATATTAGACTTAATCCTGAATGACGAATTTTGAAATCGAAGACTCATAGGCACAGCGCACTAATTTTGAATGTCGCTAACTCTTTGGTTTTCAGCATTCATTTTTTGCCATACAATTTTATTCAGAATAAACACTATAAATTAAGTAGAAAACTAAACTAAAGATAAACCAAAGCAGTTAGAATAAATAACTTATAAAAAAAAGGAGTAATCCGTAAAAAAGTTGGAAAAACTATTTTAAATTTGTATTTTTAACATAAATTGTTTTATTATGCTTGGAGAAATCTGACTTCCAACAGAAGAATGTAATTTTGTGGTCTAATTTCTGACTTCTTTTTATTTAGACAATAAATCAATTTTAAACGGGTTATTAAAGAAAATTGACAAAAACGAACATTGCTTAGTAGTAAGATAAAAATAAATGCAGATTCTTTAAAGTCGAACGATTAGCTAAAACACTTAAAATGAATCGTTTATTTAACTAATCGTCCGACGAGAATCTCCATTTATTTTTATCGCGTTCCTTAGCCAAATTTGAGAAATATGAAGACCTTTTGGATTGCGTTAATTTCCTCCACTTTAAGTGCAATTTTTGCCGTGGGTTTATATAGAATGGTTGAACCACCCAAAGAAGTGGTGGTCAAAGAAACAATAGCAGCAAAGTATACTAATTATACGGATGAGCTATTATCAGGGAAGGTGCAACGCCAGTTTCTCTCCTCCTCTCCTACTAATTTTATAGCTGCTGCAAAAAAAGCAACACCTGCGGTCGTCAACATCAAAGCTTCTAAAGGTGGGGATTATTTTTGGGAAACGCTGAGTGCCTCTACTGGGTCGGGTGTAATCATTTCTCCTAATGGCTACATTGTTACCAATAATCACGTTATCGAAGAAGGTAAAGTTTTTAGAGTAACTCTGCACGACAAGCGGGAATATAATGCCAAACTTGTGGGAACAGACCCTTCGACTGACCTCGCTTTATTGAAAGTAAATAGCGGGGATTTACCTTTTTTACCATTTGGAAATTCCGATTCTTTAATGACGGGCGAATGGGTTTTAGCCGTTGGTAATCCTTTCAATTTAGAGTCTACTGTAACTGCGGGTATTGTCAGTGCAAAAGGTAGAAATATCCATATTTTAGAAGATGCTTATTCGATTGAATCCTTTATTCAAACAGATGCAGCGGTCAATCCCGGTAATAGTGGGGGTGCGCTTGTCAATACCAATGGTGAATTAATCGGCATCAATACTGCAATTATCACCCGTTCAGGAAAGTATGAAGGATATTCTTTTGCCGTACCTGCTGATTTAGTGCGAAAAGTAATTAGAGATATCCGAGATTTTGGCGTTGTTCAACGAGGTATTTTAGGCATTAGTATTGATGCAGTAACAGATAATACTGCAAAACAATTGAAGTTAAAAAATGTAGCAGGTGTGTTAATTACAGGGGTAACAGCAGGAGGCGGAGCGGCAGCAGCAGGGATGCAAAAAGACGATGTTATTATCTCTATCAATGATGTTCCTACTAGTTCAATGCCTGAATTACAAGAGCAAGTAGCACGATATAGACCGGGCAATAAAGTCAAAGTAGGTTTTATAAGAGACGGTATTAAAAAAATGAATACGATTGTTTTAAGAAATAGAGAAAATACAACTAAATTAGTGAATGCTAGAAAAGGAAAAGTCTTAGAAGATTTGGGCTTTGAATTGCGTAATTTAACCCGAGCAGAGCAAAAAATGCTTGAAACGAAAGGGGTTTATGTTAAGAGCATTTATAAAAATAGCTTAATTGAAGGAACGAATATGGAATTAGGCTTTGTAATTACATCTATTAACGACCGACCTGTGGAAGTTATTGATGATGTGGTAGAATTACTTGGAGATAAGAATGGGCTAATAATGCTCGGTGGAGTATATGAAGAATATGATGGAGAATATTATTATGAATTTAGAAAATAGGTTTAGTTAGGGATCAGGAGCGAGGTGTCGCCAGGGCTGAACAGTACTTTATTTCTAATATTTGTAAACAAACCCTTCTTTTCATAGGACAGAAAAATCATAAATCATCCCGTCTTTTGGACGGGGTAAATCATACATCATAAATCCGTTTAGGAAGAAAACTAGACAGATTTATGATGAATGATATAAGATTTCAGATTTATGATTGGTGATTTTCGATAAAATATTCCTACCCTAATAAAATCAAAGTTGCTTCACTGCATCAATCTTTTTCAAGGTTTTTCTTATCTGCGAAGTATGTCTATCAACGTGTGTATTAAAAAACGAAAGCATACTAGCTAAAGTCATTTTTCCAGTCATTGGATGCTTATATACATCCTTTGTATATAAATCCGCAGGCAGGTTTTCTAAGTATTTTTCTAGTTCTTTTCGCTGCTGCTTCCATTGCTTTGCTACATCCCAAAATGTCAGGCCAGTTAATAAATTTTCTCCACTTATTTGCTCAGGTGCTTTCACCTTTATTGGACTAGATAAAGCTAAATTCAACAACAAAGAATTAACACTAGACTTTACCCCTGCTTTCTCCAAAGTTGGGTCGAAACTTAATTTCTTCTGCACATAGGCAATTGCTCCAGCTTCCGCTTTTATTAAATGCTGCATAATTTGCAAAATAGACCAAGCGTTTTCTTTTGGCTGTTCATTTAATTTAGCATCACTATAATCTTTTAATTCATGTAAGAGTCCGACCAGTTTTTGGTTCAAATTTTGAAGATGCGCTTTGGATTTCTTATCCATTTGTTTATTTTAATTGTAACGTAAAAGTTCAGAATAGCGATAAAAAACTAATATTTTATGGTAGAATTTGTATGATAAAAGAAAAACGCCCATTGGTCCGCTTGTTCTTCTATTATTTTTGAAGTTGGTTTTCCTGCCCCGTGTCCTGCATTAGTAGCGATACGAATCAACACTGGATTTTTTCCTCCATGTGTATGTTGTAAAGCTGCTGCAAATTTAAAAGAATGAGCTGGCACTACCCTATCATCATGGTCGCCTGTGGTCACCATAGTTGAGGGATATTGTACGCCTTTTTTCAAATTGTGCAACGGTGAATATTGTAAAAGATTATCAAAATGTTCTTTTTCGTCACTTGATCCATATTCTACTGCCCAAGCATAGCCAATCGTAAATTTATGATAGCGGAGCATATCTAATACACCAACAGCAGGAAAAGCTACCGCAAACAAGGCTGGTCGTTGTGTCATACAAGCACCAACCAACAATCCTCCATTTGACCCACCTGCGATGGCTAACTTAGCCGATTTTGTGTATTTTTTTTCAATTAAAAATTCTGCTGCCGTAATGAAATCATCAAAAACATTTTGCTTATTATGAAGCATTCCTCCTTGGTGCCAATCTTCTCCATATTCTCCGCCGCCTCTTAAATTTGGCATAGCATATACACCTCTATTCTCTAACAAAACAAATCTTGAAGCACTAAAACTAGGCGTTAAATTCACATTAAATCCACCATAACCATAAAGAAAGGTTGGATTATTGCCATCTAATACCAAATCCTTTTGATGAACCAAAAACATAGAGACTTCTGTTCCATCTTTACTTTTATAAAAAACTTGTTTTTCTACAAATTGAGATGGGTCAATCGTTAAATCCATCTCGAAAAAAGGCTTGGATTCTTCCGTATTAACTTCATACAAAAATATGCTACCGGGATAGATAAAAGAAGTAAAAGAGTAAAAAATTTCTACCTCTTTTTCTTTTCCAGAAAAGCCTATAACAGTCCCTAAACCAGGTAAAGTCACTTCATGCTCCAATTGTCCTTCATAATTGTATTGGAAAATTCTACTAGTGGCATTTTGCAAATATTCAGCAAATAACTTCCCACCTCCTTTCGTAACACTTTGTAATAAATTTTCTGTTTCAGGTATAATTTCTTTCCAGTTTTCTGGGGCGGGATTTGCCAAGTCAATTTCGACTAAGCGATATTTGGGAGCGGCTACATCAGTATGAACCAATAATGTCCCATTGGTATGTAAAACTACATTGTTTTTATGTTCATACCCTGCAAATAATTTAATAAATTCACTATTAGGTTGACTTAAATCTTTATAAAACAATTCATAACCATGCGTCCCTAATGCCGCATACATGATAAGGTATTCATCATCTTCTGTAACGTTACAATAATGATTAGGTTCTGGTTTTTCAACGTTTTTATAAATCAATTTATCCATCGCTTGAGCATCCCCAAGTTGATGATAGTAAACCGAATGAAAAACATTTTTACCACTCAATTCTTCTCCCTCCTTAGCAGGTGGAAATCGACTATAAAAAAAGCCATTTTTGTACCACGAAGCGCCAGAAAATTTCACCCATTCGATAACATCGGGTAATTTATTGCCCGTTTCAATATCCATTACATGAATTTCTTGCCAATCAGAACCAGCTTTAGATTGTGCATAAGCAAGATGTTTATGGTCTTTGGAGCAGCCTAATATCGTAATGGCAACTGTTCCTTGTGCGGATAATTTATTAGGGTCAATAAATACTTTTTCTGCCCCATCTTTTCCTTTCTTTTGGTAAATAATGGCTTGGTTTTGAAGTCCTTCATTTTTATAATAAAAATAATAATCCCCTGCTTTTAGTGGACTATACATCTTTGTAAAATTAAATAACTCCCTATATCTATCCGCAATTTTATCTCGGTAAGCAATTTTTGCTAAATGAGCTTGGGTCACTTCATTTTGTGCTTTCACCCATTTTTCCACTGCTGGCGCTTTATCATCTTCTAGCCATCGGTAAGGGTCGGCGATTTTTGTGCCATGATAGTTATCGACTATCTCTTCTCTTTTTGTTATCGGGTATTTCATAGAGTGTTGTTGCAAAGTTTAGAAGTCTTTATAAAATAGGTCTAAACTAATTACTAATTATAAGTTGTCAATGAATAAAAACTCAACCATAAATTTCACTTTAAAGGTATGCACTAAATATTTGAAATTGAAATTGAATTTGAGATTGAGCACTTACAGCCAATTACTCTAAAGTCTTGATTTTAAACGAATTGCTATAATTTAACAATCTTTTCTACGCATAAAATTTGTAATTTAAATATATACTGCTAGTTTTGAGCCTAATCTCAAAAAGATTTGCTTTTCTATCTTTTACACGAGACCTCGGGGATTCTTTCAGGTGGTATTTTTTTAATTCCTTCTGAGTTAAAATCACATTGCAAGCTGTCCCGCACAAAAACCCCATTTAAAGGTAATCATGTGTTTAGGTTAAAAGTGAAGAAGGCGCGGCTATGCATACACCCTCCATGCATGGTCGCATTTTTATTTTTACGTTCTCTGAAAAATCCTGTGCAGATGAACCACTTTGAACGAGTGGCTAATGGATACTATAAAAACAATCTATCAGCATTTACTAACATCCCCCCAGCTTTTTCAAGTTCCTTCCATATTTTTTTGGCTTCCTCTTTTTTCCATGCTCTACAAGCATCTTGAATGATAAAGGTTTTGAAATCTAATTTTATTGCATCCAAAACGGTATTTTTTATCGCTTTTTCTAAAGGAAGTCCCATGACAAAAACTTGGTTGATATTTTTTGCCTGCAAGTAGGCATGCAAACCTGTATCTTCCGTTTTACCTGCTTCTGTAAAAGCACTATAATCGTCTATATTATTAGCCGTTCCAAGTTCAATTTTATGAGTAATTTTTTCCTTATTCAAACTAGCGTGAAATAATGCACCAAAAGAACCAGCTACGCAATGAAAAGGCAATAATTCTTGTTCTCTACCATCAATTGGAATCGTTTGACCGATATGTCTCCAAGGATGATTTCCTGCAAAACTGATATGATTGGCGGGATGCCAGTCTATTGTAGCAATAACCTCGGAAAATTGATTCATTAATTGATTTGCCAACGGAATTAGTGTATCTCCATCTGGTACTTCCATCGCTCCACCGGGTAAGTAATCAATTTGTAAGTTGTGTAGTATTAATGCGCTGTTTTTCAATGTATTATATTGTTTTAGTGTAAAATCTCAATGAGTAGATGAGAAAATGATTGAATGAATAAATCATGGGCAAATCGCTTAGTTTTTCGAAAAAAACGCTTGCGCTAGGGTTACATTTACTCATTTTATCATTTATTAATTTACTCATTGAGTACTTACGTTTTTGTCACAATCTAAATTTAAAACCAGCCCCTCAATTGCACCCGAGCCAAACCTTCCGAAAAATCTCGAACGTCCAAAAAATCAGGGGCAATAGCTAAATCACCATTTTTATCAATAAAACCAATACCCTCTCTAAAAGCTGCTCTGGACATACCTTCTTGAAAATTCCAAATCAAGCCATATTGTGGAGGTGTTATTTCTTTACCTTCTCTGTCTAAAAAACCGAATAAATAACCGACTCTATATCCAGCAATGCCCTCTGAAAAAGTATCTATTTGGTCGTAGGTTCTTTTGGTTAAAGTCTCCCCATTTGAAGTAATCAAGCTAAATTGTCCATCCAGTTCAGCAATCCATTTCTCTTCATTTGCAGAAAATAATAGGTCATAAGTTGGATCAATGACAAAACTGCCATTAGCAGCTATTAAACCATATTTCCCTTCTTTTTTTACTGCTGCAAAACCTCCAACAAAATCCGTACAATTTTGATAATTACCTGCGAGTTTAATTGTTCCATTTGTATCTATATATTGAAATCCTTGTTCCATTTTTACCCGAATCAAGTTTTCCACCAAATCCCCCACCCTTTTATAATTAATGGGAATAATAATTTGTCCTGATTTATCAACCAAACCATATTTATTATTTAATTTCACTTTGGCAAGTCCGTTTTTAAAAGAATAAGCTCTCTGATACTCTGCTGGAATAATAACTTTGCCTTGCTTATCAATAAAACCGTAATTTATCCCATTTCTAAAAACAGCTCGATCTTCTGAGAATTCGGTCACTTCATCAAACGTGGGTTCAATTATCCAATTTCCATCGGTATCTATGAAACCCATTTTATTATCAAAAGTTTGGACTTTGGCAAGCCCATCTATAAATCCCCAAACACTTTTATAAGTTAGTGCAATTTCAACATCCCCTGCTTGATTAATATATCCCCATTTTGCTGCTTTTCTCACGGCTGCTAGTCCCTCATGAAAATTTCGATTATCATCAAACTCAGGGCGAACAACCACTTTGCCCACTTGATTGATATACCCCCACTTAGTTTCTGTAGGAAAATAATCTGCATCGGCTAGAGCAGAAACTTCCCTACTATTAGCATTTTCGTGTTGACACGAAAGGCACAAAGAGCATACAAGCAAATAAATTATAAAGAATCGGCAATTCATAGCTGCTAAATTAAGTTTAAATTTCGATTTTTACCACTAAAGATATTATATTTGGATTTTTTAAAATATTTCCTAATATATAGCTGACATTTTAAAAAAAACTGCGTACAAACATCCGTTAGCACATCAGCTTATAAATTAATGATGATCTATTAATAGGTTCGCCAAAGGATGAATTGTCAATTCGACGAAGTCAATGATAAACTATAAATGACGAACATATAAAACCATAATATAACTTTTAAACTATCAACAAAACGTATGTTAAATCTTTCTGTAATTTTAGAAAATAGTTCACGCCAATATCCAACGAAAGCTGCCTTTACTTTCATGGACACTACTTTGAATTTTGCTCAAATAAATGGTGCGGCAAATCAAGTTGCCAATGGCTTGAGAGAAAAAGGTATTCAGCCGGGAGACAAAGTAGCTTTAAGTTGCTTTAATTTGCCCTATTTCCCTATTATTTATTTTGGTATCTTAAAAGCAGGCGCAACTTGTGTTCCTTTAAGTGTTTTATTGAAAAAAGATGAAATTGCTTACCATTTAAGTGACAGTGATGCCAAGGCTTATTTCTGTTTTGTTGGAAATGCAGATTTGCCAATGGGTCAAATGGGTTATGCAGGATTTCAAGAGGCAACTGATTGTGAGCACTTCTTTATGATTATGCCAAAACCAGAAATGGCTTCTACTATTGAAGGAACAGCCACTTTAGGTTCTTTAATGGCAGGCCAATCTCCTGTTTGTGAAACCGCTCAAACCGACCCAAATGATACCGCCGTAATTATATATACATCGGGAACAACGGGACGACCAAAAGGAGCAGAATTGTCCCATTCTAATTTGATGTTAAATGCAATAGGGTCTGCTGACTTAGGTAAAATTAATAAAGAAGACAATATTTTAATTGTGCTTCCACTCTTCCATATTTTTGCCATGACCTGTTGTATGAATGCAGGTATTTATAGAGGGGCATCTTCTGTATTATTGCCTCGATTTGATGCAGAGGCAGTATTTGGCTTAATGCAAAAGCATGACATTAACATTTTTGCAGGGGTACCAACGATGTACTGGGGTTTAGTGAATTACAAGGAAGATAAATTTGATTACGACAAAATTTCTAAAAACCTAAGAGTTTGTATGGCTGGAGGGGCTTCCTTGCCTGTTCAAGTTTTACATGATTTTGAAAATAGGTTCAAGGTGGAAATTCTGGAAGGATATGGAATGTCTGAGGGATCACCAATTGTGACCTTCAATCATATGGGCGAAGAAAGAGTACCGGGTAGTATTGGTCGACCCGTTTGGGGCGTTGAAGTAAAATTGGTTGATGACAACGGAAAGGAAGTACCAGTAGGCGAAAAAGGAGAATTATGGTACCGAGGTCACAATGTAATGAAAGGCTATTATAAAAGACCAGAAGCAAATGCAAAAACTATTACTGATGGCTGGTTACATTCTGGAGATGTTGCCGTAAAAGATGAAAAGGGACGTTATTATATTGTCGATAGAACAAAGGACATGATTATTAGAGGTGGATTAAATGTCTATCCTAGAGAAGTAGAAGAAGTAATGATTAAGCATGAAGCAGTTTCCTTAGTCGCAGTAACAGGCATTCCTGACCCCAAAATGGGAGAAGAAATTAAAGCCTATGTTGTTTTAGCAGAAGGCGCTTCCGCAACACCTGCTGAATTAATTGCTTATACGAAAGGTAACTTAGCGGCTTATAAATATCCACGACAAGTAGAAATAATCGATGCCTTACCAATGAGTGCAACGGGTAAGATTTTGAAAAAAGAATTGCGAAAAATGGAGGCTGAAAAGTCTAAGGAACCACAAGATTTGACAAAAATCGAAGGCATCGGACCAAAAATCGCTGAAATATTGAATACTGCAGGAATCACTAATTATTCTCAATTAGCAGGAATAGATAAAGCGCGGGTTAAAGAAATATTGAGTGAAGCGGGCAGTAAATTTGCCAGCCATGACCCAACGACTTGGGGCGACCAAGCCCAGTTGGCCGCCGAAGGCAAATGGGAACAACTGCAAAAATGGCAAGATATTTTAGATGGAGGAAAACCAGTAGCTTAAATAGTTCTTATTTTCCAACAAAATTAAAAGCACCATGATATCTTGAATCATGGTGCTTTTTTTGTTTTGTTTTCCATTCATTTTGGTTTTACCATACACTATTGGACATTTTAGAAGTCAGAAGTCAGACCGTCAATTTCATTGACTGTCAGAGGTCAGATAAGTAGATTTAAAATATTGACTATCAGATACCTAAAATTTAAAAATCTGACCTCTGACAGAAAAATCTAGTCCCCCATCCCTTCGGGTTCGGAATTATCATTCCTCATGGTCTGACTTCTGGCTTCTTTTGTCCAGTATTAAGGTTTTACCATTAACCTTTAGCGTAACTTCCGATAAAAATCAGAACAAGTTGTAGACCAATAATCATAAGTTTTGATAAATTTTACAGCTAAATTTTAAGAGGAGTCCTAATCTTTAGCAGCTCCCTATATTCATGGGTAGGAAAATAATTGTTCAGAATGCCTACTTATTGCTATAAATCACTTATTTCTCCCTATTGTTCATTAAAAAGAGAATTTGTAAATTTGCCGTCCATTAAAAATACGGAAGGTTAAACATACATTAAAGATTATTTTTTTGAGAAAATTCACCTTTTTATTTTTTGGGATTTTCAAATATTATTGTATTTTTAATTTAAGTGATTGAATTAGATTTAATTCTCTGCTTATTAGTTAATAGGGGCTAAAACCCTCCAGTTATTCTTTTAATTTCTATTTTTTTAAAAATTTGAATCATTCAAATTAGAATAGAGTAAAAGATAAATTAATATTTATAATATTTAAAAAAGTTTTATATTTGCCATCTTTTTCCGTTAATCATGGGTTATAAATTTAGTATTCGTTTAGGCAGATTTGACAATCAAAAGATTTTATGAAAAAAATTGAACTGGATATAGTAGCCCTTTCTCATAGCGTAACACACTCACACAACTATGCAGTCGTATTGGGTGAACAAGATGGAGTAAGAAGACTACCTATAGTGATTGGAGGCTTTGAAGCACAAGCAATTGCAGTTGCCATGGAGCGCATGACACCTAGTAGACCATTGACACACGATTTATTCAGAAATTCAATGGATACTTTTAATATCAATCTAAAAGAAATCATTATCAATAATCTTTTAGATGGTATTTTCTACGCACGATTAATTTGTGAGAAAGATGGAGAAGTGTTAGAAATAGATTCTCGGACTTCTGATGCCCTTGCCATGGCAGTGCGTTTTGAGTGCCCTATCTACACCTACGAATTTATTTTAGATGCAGCGGGTGTCATTTTAGAAGATGCAGACGATTCAGGCGCTGCTACTCCGACCAAAAAGAAAAGAAAGAGAACGGCAAAAGTCGTTGACTTATCTGATAGAAGCACAGAGGATTTAGAAGAATTATTAAAAAATGTCTTGGATAAAGAAGATTATCGAGAAGCTGCTAAAATTAGAGATGAAATTCAACGGAGGACGCAGTAAAAGTGGTAAGTGGTAAGTGGTAAATTATCTAATAGGCTAGCATTTTTCGTTTTTAAATAAAATATATATTTGGGAAAATCCCTTCAAATTAAATTTGAAGGGATTTTTTCTGTTATAGTGGTTCCTCCCTATAAAATGGATGATATTTACAACTTACCATTCACAACTTACAATTATTTCCCCCATTTCAATAAATTCAGCTCAATAAAAACAAAAGCAACAATCCATAAAAAAGCATCCCAAAATTCAAGAAAATCCCCATAGATGCCCCAATATACAGCACAAAATAATAGGACTAAATAGAGTAAATTTTTCAAGACAAAGCTTAATTTTTTCAATATGGCCCATTGCTTTCTATCTCGCCCTAACAATAAATCTATTTCAAGCAGCAAGACAATTAATAACCACGATAATGAATTAGCAACATCAATACCCGCCAACCAATTAGTTTCTTTCAAAAAATAATTATCGGTGTAAACGGCTTTTTCTTGGTGAAGAAAAAATGTTTTGCCTTTTGCCAAATCCTTACAAGAGTTTTGCTCGATGGTTTTAAATTCGTCTAGTTCAATCATCCAAGATTGGCCAACAACTTCACAAAGATCATTAATAGGTGCTTTTTCATAGCTTTTTAGCCACCTAAATCCTTCAATATAGCCTAAAAAGGAACTAAATATGACAAAAACACAGGCAACCGTCAATCCTCTAAATAATAGGGATACCCAACCAACAATTTTGTCTTTGGGAATAATGTATGTTTCTAATTCAAAAAGTATTAATAGAATAACCCAAGAGGCGGTATCCACCGTATTGGTATAGGCTTCAAAAATTTGAACAATGGAAAAATCACCACCAAAACGATGGGCAGAAGCTGCAATATCTTTTTGAAGGAATAAAAAAACATTGGTAAAAACAGATAGGTAAACGGTATATTTAAAAAGTTGATAACCGTTCTTATTAAAAGAATTGGAATTCATTGGTAAACTAACGTCAATTTTGAAATCGAAGATTTATAAGCACAGCGCACTAATGATAATTCAGTTCTCCTGCTAAGATACTCACTTCCAAAGTATTTTTGGCAGAGGGCAAAGGACAAGTAGCAAAATGGGTAAAAACGCAAGGAGGATTATGTGCTTTGTTAAAATCAATTAAGGTGTTCCCCGCATCATCAACCCTTGGAACATATAAGTATCTTCCAGCACCATAGGTTTCTACTCCTGTCGTTTCATCTGCAAAAATGATAAAATAACTATCTGCTCCGCCATCTAAGGCTTCTAATTCATAAGTCACCCCATTAACATCAAACACCAAGTAGCCTTCTAATTTCATTTGAACATCCATATCTACAACATTTCTCAGCGTGATACTTTTTTCATTTTTAGATAATCTCAAGGTTGCAGGCACTTGCCAAGCTTGCGAAATAGGAAAATGGTCTATTCCTTTAAATTTTTTTATAGCTTGGTTTTCGGCATCTCTCAACCTGATACCAAATCGGTCTTCTCGTTGTAATAAATACCAGCTTAGATTGCCTAAAGTAGCAATAGTAGGTATACCTGCCTTATCAGACTGTAAATAACTTGATTTTGGGGAATTTTCGTCAATCTTTACCTCAACTAAATTATCAATATTCATCCTAACACTATCATTGTGCAAAATAAAGCGTCCAATATAATTGGGTGTCCCTTTGGGAAAAACGATGGTATTTAAGGGACTCTTCCCAAAAGTACTTTCCCCTTCTTTTAACCAATATAAACCAATCAAAGACAACCAACCATCAGAAGCTGTTATTTCATTAAAACGATTGGAGTGCCACTGTTTGATTTGTGCTTGATATAAATTGGAAATAGGTGAGGTCAATATATTGGTTTTGGGAGCGCAGCTAAACCACAAAAAGATAGTGCTAAAAAAAGTAAAAAAAAATAAATGTTTCATTGTTGAAAGAATGATAAGACAAAAAAATTCCTGCAACTTATGAGGGACAAAGATGCAGGAATCAACAACTAAAATAAACAAACATACTATGAGAAAACTTACGCAAAGATATATAAAAAAAACTACACATTATAATTTTATTTAATTTTAAATAATAAAAATATTTAAGCGTAATAAGAATTTGAGTAAGTGGCAATATCCATTTAGTATTTGCAAGGAACGGTTGTTCGTTCTCGGTTCAGATTGACCGCAAAATCCAGATTTTCTAAATCTAGCAGGCTCTATCGTACCCATATAGTCGGCTATGAGTTCCTAAAAATCCTATCGTAAAGATAAATGCTTTCATTGTTGCTTAATAAATTGATAATATTCTGCTATATCTAACCAAGAATTAGGGCATTCTACCTATATTTGCCGAATTTTAAGGTAATACTCAATTTTAGGGATAAGAAAGGATAAATTTATATTGTAATACTAGTCCTAATTTATAGGTTAGTAAGCTAAAATTTCTAATTTCCTCAAAAAGTATTTCACCCCATTGTTCAAATAAATGCTATAGAAAAATGAATTTTGATTTAATTGTAATTGGTTCAGGACCAGGAGGTTACCCAGCAGCAATCCGAGCTTCACAACTTGGAATGAAAGTAGCTGTTGTGGAAAAAGAATCGTTAGGTGGTATTTGTCTAAATTGGGGCTGCATCCCAACAAAAGCACTATTGAAAAGTGCTCAAGTCTTTGAATACATCAATCATGCTGAAGATTATGGTATTAAAGTAGCTAAACCCAAAGCTGATTTTACAGGCATGGTCAAAAGAAGCAGAAGTGTAGCAGACGGCATGAGTAAAGGCATTACTTTTTTATTAAAAAAGAACAAGGTGACCGTTTTGGAAGGCTTTGGTAAATTGAGCAGAGGAAAAAAAGTGGAAGTTACCGATGCCAGTGGTAAAGCGACTACCTATGATGCTAAACATATTATTTTAGCAACTGGTGGTAGAGCGAAAGAGTTATCTAACTTGCCGATTGATGGTAAAAAAATCATCGAATATCGAAAGGCAATGAGCATGGAGAAACAACCTAAAAGCATGGTCATTGTAGGCGCAGGTGCTATAGGTGTAGAATTTGCCTATTTCTATCATTCTATTGGTACCGAAGTAACCATAGTAGAATTTATGGAGCAAGGATTAGTGCCTAGAGAAGATAAAGATATTTCTAAAGCACTCGGCAGAATTTACAAAAAGAAAGGCATTAAAGTACTAGGCAATACAGCCGTTGAAACAGTTGATACCAAAGGTAAGGGCTGTGTAGTTACTGCCAAGAATAGAAAAACAGGAAAGGTTGAAACCATTAATTGTGATGTGGTACTTTCCGCAGCAGGTGTGAGTCCAAATACAGAAAATATTGGCTTAGAAGCAATGGGTATTACGACTGAAAGAGGCCTTGTTAAAGTAGATGAATTTTATAGAACCAATGTAGCAGGTATTTATGCAATTGGTGATATTGTGTCTGGTCCTGCTTTAGCACACGTTGCCACAGCAGAAGCGATTGTTTGTGTGGAAAAAATTGCAGGGGAACACGTTGCACCTATCGACTATAATAATATTCCAGGTTGTACTTATTGTTCTCCAGAAATTGCCTCTGTTGGTTATACAGAAGCAAGTGCTAAAGAAGCAGGCTACGATATTAAAGTGGGAAAATTCCCATTCTCTGCTTCTGGAAAAGCGAGTGCAGCAGGTGCTAAAGATGGCTTTGTAAAAGTTATTTTTGATGCAAAATATGGGGAATTCTTGGGCGCGCATATGATTGGAGCAAACGTTACTGAAATGATTGCAGAGGTTGTGGCAGCTAGAAAGTTAGAAACTACTGGACACGAAATCGTTAAAACGATTCATCCCCATCCAACGATGAGTGAAGCAGTGATGGAAGCAGCGGCAGAAGCTTACGGAGAAGTTATTCATTTGTAAGATAATAAAGGGCTAAAGAAAGGCACTAGTATCTATGTAAAATTTAATTTTCAATTTTAAACCACCTACGGCGGGAGTTGAAGTTGAGATTGAGGTTGAAATTTGAAAAATATCGACAATTTGTCGGTTTCAAATGGCTTTTAAGCGCCTAAAACATCTAGACTACGCTTTTCAGAATTGGGGATAAAGCTCCCCTGATTTTTGAGTGAGCAAAAATCATAAATCGTAATTCTTACATCTTAAATCCATGTATTTTTTACGTGACAGATTTATGATTATATGATTGATGAACTGTGATTGATGATTTTTGCCCTAAGCCAAATAATAAAAAATGGTTCAAATTTATATCACAGGAGGTACTTTTGATAAAGAGTATAATTTCATTACGGGTAAACTATATTTTAAAGATACTCACATAAAAGAAATGTTGGTCAGAGGTCGTTGTAATATTCCTACGGATGTCAAGACGTTGATGATGATAGACAGTTTAGAAATGACAAATACCGACCGAGAAATTATAGCTCACAATTGTCGAAGGTGTGAATCAGATGAAATTGTCCTTACACATGGTACAGATACAATGGCAAAAACGGCTGAGTACCTAGCCAAACAAGAAATCAAGGATAAAACCATCGTTATAACAGGTGCCATGATACCCTATGCTTTTGGCAGTTCTTCCGATGGCTTCTTTAATCTGGGTAGTGCCATTGCTTTTGCACAAGCTTTACCATCAGGTGTTTATGTGGTAATGAATGGTCGATATTACCTTTGGCATAATGTCAAGAAAAATCGAGAAACAGGTTTTTTTGAGGAAATAAATTAGGGCTAATTAATTCCTTCGTCCCTAAAAGGGTGACTATTATCTAAAATATTGTTATGCAAGTAGATAAAACACTAATTTTAAAGCTAGAAAAACTAGCTCGACTAAAATTGTCTCAATCAGAGCGAAATAAAATTCAGGGTGACTTGAATAATATTTTACAAATGGTTGGCAAGTTAGAAGAACTAAATTTAGAAGGGGTAGCTCCTTTGGTTTACATCAATGAAGAAGTCAACGTATTAAGAGAAGATGAAATCAAACATCAAGTAGATAGAGCTGCCGCCTTATCCAATGCGCCAGATAGTAACGAGGAGCATTTTAAAGTACCTAAAGTAATAGACTTATAACTATTAGGAGTCAGAAAAAGTACAAAATACAAATAACTATCAACTTAAAATGGAATATAAATCTATTTTAAAATGATACTACCCTAACACCTCTTTCTTGACCCCCAACTAATATTTTTTTCATACCAAACGACTGTCAATGAACCCTATCATTTCAATTAAAGACCTAAAGAAGACTTATGTAATGGGCGCTGAAAAAGTGCATGCCCTTAAATCTATCACCTTAGATATTAAGAAGAATGAATATGTTGCTTTAATGGGCCCTTCTGGTTCTGGCAAATCAACATTGATGAATCTTTTGGGTTGCTTGGACACACCTACTGCAGGTAATTATGTTCTAAATGATGAAAATGTTAGTACCCTAGACGACGGCGAATTAGCTGAAGTTAGAAATAAAGAAATTGGGTTTGTCTTCCAAACCTTTAACCTCCTTCCAAGACTTTCTTCCCTTGAAAATGTAGCATTACCTTTGGTTTACGCTGGGATTAGTAAATCCGACCGATTAGATAAAGCCGAAGAAACCCTAACGAGTGTTGGTTTAGGTGACCGAGTAGAACATAAGCCGAATGAGCTTTCTGGTGGTCAACGCCAAAGAGTGGCTATTGCAAGAGCATTGGTCAATGACCCTGCCATCATTTTAGCCGATGAGCCTACTGGAAACTTAGATACCAAAACCTCTATCGAAATTATGGAGATTTTTGAAAAACTCCATGAAGCGGGTAATACGATTATTGTGGTGACACACGAACCTGATATTGCTGCACATGCCCATAGAATTATTCGATTGAGAGATGGGTTGGTTGAAAAAGATGAGTTGAATGAGAATATTATTAGTGCGTTTGATGCGGAACACAGGTATTTGAGTGGAGACCATGTGGTGGAATAGAATTCGTATACTGTTGACTATCTATACTGCGAAGCGAGTAAAAAAGTGATTTTTAAAAGAGGTCAGAAGTCAGATTTTAAGTAAGTTTTCAATGTATAGACGAATTCATTCGTCGCTGTTGATATAAGCAAGCGACGAATGAATTCGTCGGTACGTTTAAGCAAAGCATACTAGTATAGGCTACCTTTTATTTAAAAACTTGCTCTTCAACTCCTCATAAACAAAATTAGCACTAGAAATAGCTCCATCCATATACCCTGGATGACTCTCTGCTGTCTCAGAACCTGCCACAAAAAATTGTCCTCCTAAACAAGCTTTTCTAAAAACAGGATTGCCATTATTTTGATGTGGTAATAGATGAGACTCGTAAGGCGTAAAAGTATAAGGTTCTTTTCGCCAAACTGTTTCTTCATAAGTCAAATAATCCTTTACTTGAGTCCCATAATACTTTTCTAATTGTTTAAGTACTAAAGCTAATCGTTCTTCTTTGGTTACTGAAAAATAAGACCCATTAAAAAATCCTTTTAAGCCAAAAGCAGTTTCTTCAACATTGGAATGGTCGTACATTTCAGGGATAGGTCCAACATTACTTACAATTGTTCCACTTGTATTGTCTGCTTTCCAAAAAGGAGTTTTATAAGTCAAGCCTACCTTTATAGACTCGCCCATCCAAGTATGTGTTTTTGTAGCGGTTTCTAAAATTGAATTTGGAAGAGCAGGCGAAATTTTAATGGACTGTGTCAAGAGATAAGGCGGCAATGTAGAAACGACTATCTTTGCCTTAAAAAATTGGTTCTCCCCTTTTACAAAAAACTCCTTACTTTCTTTAGTAATAGATTGAATAGGTTGTCCAGTTATAATTTGCGCTGGAGATAAATGGCTCGCCAAGGTTTTGATAAGTTTGGACGTACCACCTTTGATTCTAAAACTAGGGTCTGAATTTGGAGGTAAAGAAACAACTTGAGGTGGACTTGTCGAAATAGGTTCAAAAACAGCTTTATTCCCTAATAATTGGATAAAAGTAGTCAAGTCCAATTCTTTTAATAATCCAAATAGCGAAATGTGTTTTCTCCCCAACCAAGTTGCTCCCATTTCTTGAGACCCTCCATTTTTTCCATAAATCGTATGGATTCGGCCGCCTATTCGGCTTCTGGCTTCTACTAGTTTTACTTTTAAAGGTGTATCTCTTAGACGATAAGCCAAAGTTAAGCCCGTTAGCCCTGCGCCAATAATAAGTACATCTGTTTCTATTATCTTCATCTTTGAATTTTATTTTTTCAATAATATAAAACTACTAGAAAGTAAGAAGTTGGACGTTATTTGAGTATGTTTAAAAATTTCACTTTATAATTTCCAAGCCGTTAGAAATATTATATGGTTTCCTCTTATTTGATGGCTTGATTGTTAATATTGTTTGATTGTTAACCAATCAGTCATCATAATTTATCCCAATTTTTTTCGGGACAATTCAACAATTTTGAACGCCAAAAAATTATACAAAGCTGATAATCAATTTTTTAAAAATTTAAACATGCTCTTAACTATTTTTTAAGTGTAACAAAGGTAAGTACTCAAAAGTTAATCGGGTAGTACGGACTTTAGTCTGTCGGGTTTAAAAGCCTTTAGGCTTGTTTAGTCACAAGCCAAAAAGTCTAAAGACTGAAGTCCCCACTACCAGTTGCCTTTATTGAGAACTTACTAACAAAGAAACAAATATAAATTTTAATAATTCAATTTGTCAGATTTTATACATTCCTTGAAATTGAAAACGGCTTAAACAACATTATAAAAAAAAAGTGGTTAAATTGAAACAACAAAATAAAACATATATAAAAATATAAACTGCAATCACGATACTTCCTTAGTAGTAAGATAAAAATAAATGCAGATTCTTTAAAGTCGAACGATTAGCTAAAACACTTAAAATGAATCGTTTATTTAACTAATCGTCCGACGAGAATCTCCATTTATTTTTATCGCGTTCCTTAGTATCTCTTACAACATTCACTCACCTTTTCTTTATTTATCATTTTGATAAACTGGTCTTGCCAGTTGCAACAAATTAATTTATCAAGACATTTGTTTTGGTATCCTTTAAACCGATTGGTCATTAATCCTAAATTTACCCACTTTTAACCAAACTCAAAGTGTATGGATTTTTGTGCCTAACTAATCTCAAAACATGATTAAGTATATCCCGTTACTTAGCCTTTTTTTCATTTTACTATCCATCAAAAATGAAGCTTTTGCTCAAGATTTAATTGAAAGAACTCAGCTGGGCATTAAAAAATCCAACCTAACTACAAAAAATGAGTTAGCCAAAATGGTCGCACAAAATAAACAAAGTGCTTCAAGATTCAATGAATTTGACCCATTTGAGGTAAGTAATACCGCTAATTCCTTCGTGGAAAGTTATGCACTAGGTAGTGTTAATTTAAGCATCAAAGCAGACCAATTAAACACTTTTATCCGTACCCAACCTGATTTTACAACTCTTAAAATTCCTGTAGATAAAAAATCCTTTTTTGAATTAGAAATTTTCAAAGTAGACATTTTTACCGAAGATTTTATTTATCGGTCTAGCGAAGGTGACAACTTAACATCCATTAATCGGGGTATTTTTTATCGAGGCATTATTAAAGGAGATGATAATTCTATTGTTTCCGTCAGTATTTTTGGTTCAGAAATTAGAATTATGATTGGAGATGATGATGGAAATTATGTTATAGGACAACTCCAAAATGGAAATGAACATGTACTTTATAATGACCGAAATTTAACTTTAAAACAACCAGCAATCTGTGTGGTCGATGATGAACAAGAATTAATTAAAGATGGCTTTAGACAGCAAGTCGAAAATAATGCTAGAAATAATAGCACTAAATGTATTCCGATATATGTAGAATGTGATAATGACATGTACCGAAAACATAATAATTCCGAAGAAAGTGTCATTGCTTTTGTTAGTGCCTTAATTAATGAAGTCGGTACTATTTATGCGAATGAACAAATTGAAATTTCTCTCTCCGATGTAAAAGTTTGGACGACCATAGACCCTTACGCCAGCTTAACTGGAACAAATGCAGTTTTGCAAAGATTCGGGGAACTCACTAAAAATGATTACAACGGACGACTAGCACACTTTATCTCTACTAGAAATTTAGGCGGTGGAATTGCTTGGATAGATGTGCTTTGTTCTGAATATTTTACTTTTAATGGGCAACACGCTGGTCCCTATGCGGTCAGTGCAGGTATGGGTACTTCCGTTACTACTTTTCCTACTTATTCATGGAATGTTCAAGTTTTTACACATGAAGTGGGTCATAACCTTGGTTCACCTCACACCCAAAACTGTAGCTGGAATGGTAACAATACTGCTATTGACGCTTGTTCTTCAACAGAGGGCGGTTGTGCAAGTACTTATGGTGCTTGTCCTCCCGGTGGAGGCACTATTATGAGCTATTGTAATATTTCTTTTTGTGGTATTGATTTTAATAATGGTTTTGGTCCACAACCAGGTGATTTAATTAGAGGTCGCTATAATAACGCCTCCTGTATGTTAAGCTGCGCCGCCCCAACATGTGATGATGGGGTTCAAAATGGGGAGGAAGAAGGAATAGATTGTGGGGGTTCTAGTTGTGCCCCTTGCCTTTGTTTTGCCAATAATATAAATCTTTCCCTCACTTTAGATACCTATCCACAAGAAACGAGTTGGTCGATTACCAATGCGACAGGAACTCCGATTCATACTGGAAGTGGATACACGCAAGCAGGTTCCACTTTAAATATCAATTTCTCTTTGCCGTCAGCGTCGGGTTATACCTTTACGATTAATGATTCCTATGGAGATGGAATTTGCTGTAGCTATGGAAATGGTTCTTATACTTTATCGGATAATAATGGAGCTATTATTGCTACTGGTGGAGATTTTGGGGCCTCTTTTTCTCTAACATTTTGTACAGAAAGTAGCGGTGGTCCAGTAGATAATTGTCCCAACGACCCTAATAAAACCTCACCGGGAATTTGTGGATGTGGCACACCCGATACCGATAGCGATAACGACGGCACGCCCAATTGTAATGACGCTTGTCCTACGGACCCTAATAAAATAGCGGCAGGAATTTGTGGATGTGGTACATCCGATACCGATAGCGATAACGATGGTACGCCTAATTGTAATGACGCTTGTCCTACGGACCCTAATAAAATAGCGGCAGGAAATTGTGGATGTGGTATACCCGATACTGATAGCGATAACGATGGTACGCCCAACTGCAATGACGCTTGCCCTAATGATGCCAATAAAATTTTGGCAGGAGATTGTGGGTGTGGAAACGCAGATGAAGATAATAATAATAATGGAACCAGTGATTGTTTAGAATCAGACTTATGCCCTGAAAATCAAAATGTAGGTTCTAGTTTGATAGAAGGAACTGAAATAAACGCCCAGAAAACATTATCAACCACAGGAACAGTTATTATTACTGGCGACATGGTTTTCAAAGCAGGAACAAGTATCACGCTAAATCCAGGTTTTCATGCAAGAGCAGGTAGTAATTTTGGTGCCATTATGCAAACTTGTACGCCTACAAGTGGCAATTTTAAAAATGAAGTCACTAATGAAAATGTTGAAAGAAATAATGGAAATTTAATAAAAAAACCTCTGATGTTCCAAACCAGTCTAAGTGTGATGCCTAATCCATTCAGAGGAGAAACCATCATCCAATATCAATTAGCCGAAACAGAAGAAGTCTTGATTCAAGTAATGGATGTTAATGGAAGCGTGGTTAAGGTTTTAGAAAATCAAGTTACTAAGTCAGCAGGTCAAAATGAGACTAAATTTTCAGGAGATATGCTGGATGCAGGTATGTATGTGGTGTTCTTAGTCACCCCTTCACAAGCTATTTCTAAAAAAATTATATTGATAAAATAGGTATTAGGAAGTT
>CAYMSC010000039.1:0-23545 GCA_964392805.1 uncultured Saprospiraceae bacterium | reverse complement strand
AGGGTTTTCTCATAATAAAATCAAAAAAGGGTTTTTAAAGGGTGAACTAAAATAGGTTTTCAAAGAAAATCTATTTTAGTTCACCCTTTAAATCCCCTTTTACAAATTTTGCCGTTCGATACGGCAAAATTTGTTAGGAACGTCTAGCTAAGAATTTTTAGAAGAAAACCTTGTCAACCTTTTAGCATCTTTAGTTTATGAAGTACCTTATCCTTACATTTTTGATTAGTATCTCTACTATAGTCTCGGCACAAAAAGACGCAACCAACCAAAGAAGTTGGAGCCGGGAGTTTGTATTGTAGTATCCAATGATTAATGGCTTCTTTAATTTCTTTTAAGGTTTCCAAGTCCACTCTATTTTCTTTAATGCTTTCATAATATTTCACTTCGGCATAACTAGAAGCAGCATCTTTAAGGTTTTGATTTAATGTTTTTTCATTATACGCTTCAAATCGATGTTTACTAAATAATTTTATCGCTTTATTATAATTGGCAGTAGCGGATTCATATTCCTCTTCCTCCATATTCGTTTCCCCTTTGGCATAATATACTCCAAACGGGATAAAAGAGTGATTTTGAAAAGAGGTCAGAAGTCAGACCGAAAAATTACATTTTTCTGTCAGAAGTCAGATTTAAAAACTACAAAACACTAATAATCAATTATTTAAATCTGATTCATCTGACTTCTGACAGTCTATGAAATAGACGGTCTGACTTCTGACTTCTAAATTAATTTTCACAAATTTATCCCGTTTCTAGTATAATATTTGAACTCCGCCTCTTCAATAAAAAATATTTCAGATGTGCCACCTGCATCAATTTTATAATTATTAAACTGTTTAGCCACCTGAAATTGATTGGTATTGGTATTAACCAAAATAGCTGATTCAGCCATTTCTATAATTTCTTTATCAATCTCCTTAAAAATAATACACTGAAAAAATAAATTTACCTTAAATTATTTGGGTTCATCTTGTTCCAGTCTCTCCTAGAGCTTACCATTTTTACCTTTGAATTTTGAATCAGCAATTAATTTAATTTCCAATTGAATACCCGTCACGTAAAAATTATTGAATTGATTTTTAATTTAAAATAATGTTTTTCAAGATATATAATTTACTGGAATCATTAATAAAACACTTAGTAATTTATTGCTAGTTAAAAAATAGTGTGAAGCGTTTTCTAAATACTTCTTTTAAGCCTGTCACAAACTGCCTTAAATTTTTAAATAACAGTCCTTCTTTACTACTACATTTGTTAGGTGAAATCCTAAACCTATAAACATAGAAAATAAATTTTTTAGGATAAATCCTTAAAAGCAATAACTTCGGTTAAGACTTTTTAGTTTTTATTTCTAATTTTTTATTAGAAAGGAAACCCCCTTTCTTACCTATTATCCTGTAGTAACCTACAGACTTTTCTTTAAAATTTAGCTACCGAGTATTTCATTTTTACTGCAAACGAAAAAGTGCTTTGAACAAGCTTGCTAGGTGTTTTACCTATGCAGGATAACTTCATGTTTACCTAGAGAGAATCAAAAATAGTATTGATTGGTTAGCCACCGAACTAAACCATTTAGCGATTAACCTCGCAGGTACATGGCCTATACCCCTATTGGTTTTAAAGTAATTAATTGGTAAAGACTCGAAATGAAAAAAAATTACACGAATTGGGATTGGTGCAAGTATTTCTTTGTGCCAAGACTAATCAGCAAGACTGTTATATTTTCTACTAGTATTCTATTATTGATATTAACAATAAGTAGCACCTCTTTGTCTGCTCAAGATTTACAAGTTACTGTTGATGTTCCTACCCAAGGAACGACTGCCTTTTCTGTATGTGGAATGGCGGAACCGATTGACTTTACCGTAGAAAATATTATTATCGATACTTTGACCAATGTGACCATCGATATACCGCTACCTACTGGTTTTTCCTATATCGGTAGCTCTTTATCTGGTGATGCCAATCTATTGAATACTTCTCCAATTTCTTTGACCATAGATACGTTATTTCCAAATATTCCTAAAAATTTTGCTTTTGAAATTATTGCTAACTGCGATGCCAATGCTGGTAGTGAAAACCTCACTGCTACTTTTAATTATACTGGTGGAACTGGTAGTTTTGCTACTAATTCACCCAATTTTGATATTGAAGAAGCTAATCTAGTTATTACTAGTTCTACACCTACTATTATTGATCTAGCATTAAACGAGACGGTTTCTATTACGACGGTAGTCGAAAATACAGGTGATGGTAACCCTTCTATGGTTAACTTTTTGGTCGAACTACCAACAGGATTAACGCTAATGTCTCTAACTATAAATGGTACAACTATCTCCCCTGCCTCCACCGTAGGGAATGATGTGCTTTTTGTTTTTCAAGGCGCTACCTTGGCTTTGGCTAATAATGGAGGCAATAATGGAGACCCAACGCTTTTTGAATCAGGAGAAGCCTTTGAGATTATCGAGAACTATCAAATGGTAGATTGCGCAACTAGCCCAGATAATCTGGTTAGAACAACTTACTTTGGTTGTGAGGGTGCAGTTTGTCAAAGTGATAATGAAGCCTCCGTTACTATCATTAATAGCTTAACGATTACTTCCCAAAACGATACAACTATTTGTCCAGAAATCGCTCTTGATTTGACAGCAACTGGAGGCGGAAGCTATGTATGGAGAGAAATAGATGCAATGGGGACTATCTTGAATGCTAGTCTTAGTACGATGGCTACTTATACGACTGGGACTTTTGCGACAGAAAAATATTATCGAGTAGTCGTTACTAACGGAAACTGTATGGATTCTTTAGAAACAGTTGTTAGTCGTTTTACCCCTATTCCTGTTTTTGCGGGCAGGACTCAGACTATTTGTGAGGAGATGACGACCAATCTGTCTGCTTCCGCAGGGCATACTAATTATACTTGGATGCCTTTGCCTAGTGGACCTACCTTATCAGGCCAAACGGTATCCGTTAGCCCTACCGAAACAACTTTCTATGAATTGACTGCTGATGATGCTAATGGTTGTGAAGTAAAAGATACGGTAAAGGTATTAATTATAGAAGCCTCTAATTTTAATGTAACCATTGATGCTCCACAAGCAGGTGTTGATATATTTGGTGTTTGTGGACCAGCCCAAACAGTTACAGTTTCGGTAGAAAACTTAATCGTGGACACGATTACTAATATAGATGTGACGACTAATCTATTAGATGGTTTTTTTCTGGTGGATGGCAGTTTAATAGGGGATGTAACGGTCGCAAATGTTAGTCCACCTACTTTTTTTCTTGATACGCTTTATCCTAATGAAGTCATTACTTTTTCATTTGATTTAGGGGTAAATTGCGACGGAATTGAAGAGGCGAATACTCCAACTGATAAAAACTTAAGTTTGACTTTTTCTTGTACGGGTGGA
This sequence comes from uncultured Saprospiraceae bacterium, assembly GCA_964392805.1. Classification (GTDB taxonomy): domain Bacteria; phylum Bacteroidota; class Bacteroidia; order Chitinophagales; family Saprospiraceae; genus JAFMDF01. The sequence continues at coordinate 20,129 of CAYMSC010000039.1, read as the reverse complement.
GGACAAGCTATTTTTACCCAAGAGTCAGACATTTTTGAGCTAGCCAAACCTACCTTAACCATTCCAAGTTCAACCCCTAGTAATTTAGAAATGTTTCTGGGAAAAATAGATACGGTGACTACTCGTATTGTGAATGGTTCTCAAGGAAAATTAGATTCTTTAGAATTTTTTGTAGTAGATCATAATGAATTAACATTACTAGGCGTATATCTGAATGGCATTTTAATTCCTGTTGATAGACAAGAAGCTGGACGTACTTATTTTGTGATTGATGGTGCTTTAATCGCAGAGGCGGTTGATGTACTTGGAAACAATAATAATCCCACATTATTGCAATTTAATGAATTTTTTGACCTCCAAGAAGTTTATGAAATGACTGCCTGTAATGCTTTTCCAGATGCCTTGGAAAGAGGCGTTAACTATGGTTGTGAAGGAGTCGTTTGTGAAGAAACTATGCGATTTTCGGATGTGGAATATGGTGCAGAACAACCCAATGTCGTTTTTCAACCATTTACTGGATTCAGTACAGATATAAACCCACTTTGCTATAATGATGATGTCATTGTTAGTGGATTATTTTTTACCAATACAGGATTGGCCCCTGCTATGAATATTGATTTCAGATTGGATGATTTTTCCCCTCATGGTGGGACTTCGACTACGGGGTTTGACCAAAACTCCGTTACTTTTCAAATAGGCGAATCGGGTACAGCAAGTCCCTTGACTCCTTCCGGTATCGGTAGTGATAATTGCTCTGGATTTCCCAATAACTTAATGTTTAACCTAGGAAATTTTATCCTCAACCCTGGTGATACAGTCTTTGTTAGATTTGACCGCTACACAGGTTGTGGTTGTAACCAAAATACGGGAAATGGCTGTCAAATTAGGAATGTAAATAGCTGGAGAATTTTAGGTGATAATACAAATAGACCACAGTACCAAGACCTATGTGGATTTAATACTTTCGATGCTGGTCAATTTAATTTTGGCGGAGAACGGATTACACTTGGCACTTTTTTAGAAGCCCCTATCGAAATCAATGGAGGCCAAGCAGCACAAAATATTTATAACATTCCTACTTATATCAATACAATGGACGAAGATTGTCCAACTTGTTTTATCGAAGCGATTTATCAAATTGGGAATGGTTTAGATGTTACTGGATTAATGTGGGTAGATAATGACGGTGATATGTGGACTCCCGACTTCTTCGATTATACAGATACAGAAGGAGGAACGGATGTTTTGACTGTTCGATGGACAGGCACTCCGCCTAGTGGGTTTAGTCCAAGCGGTGGTGGTTCGGCAATTTTGTTGAAATATGATGGAGATTGTGGAGAAACAGGACCAATGTGTTCACAAGGCACGGTCGCTACGATTACCCAAGAGGTTCGCTATCACATGCCTGTTTGTACAAGTTGTGACCCTCAATTAATTACTTGTCCCATTACTAATAATGTAGAAATCGAATGCCCTAGTTGTAACCCCTGTGAAGGATTAGTTCATACCGAAATGGAAGTGGAAAGAATCACGCTAGGATTAGGCGATAACGATGATGATGGTACCCCTGAAGTTGATGAATTTATTGATGAAACAATGATTCGGACAGATAGAATTATTCGTGGAGATACGGTCATGGCACACTATGTAGGTTATGTGAATGGGACGATGTCTTATGATTTTGCTTTTGCTACGGTTGATATGGCTATTTCTGACTATCTTCCTTTGGGGGCAGAAGTGACCATTTATGATGCAGATTTAGATACGACTTATTCTTGTAATGTTATCCAGCAATTTAGAGACGGCAATAACTTGGTGAATAACCTTAGTGTGGCTAGTTTAGTTGGTTTAGGCTGTACTGATTTGCCACCAACTTTCCAATATTCGCCCGATGATTCTATTACGGTGGACTTCTTTTTTCAAATTCTAGAGGATGTGCCAGTAGGTGTTACGAATCATACCCTTGGTTCTCGATTTTTTGTAAGTGATGAGGATTATGGAGGAGCCATGTTTCGCTGTAATGATTTGCAAGATGTCATTAACCAGGTTGGCTTATTTGAACTCTTCTTTATTCAAGGAAATTTTACAGCAGGTGGTTGTACAGAATTTAGACATGATTGGGAACAAAGAACTTGGTTAGGAACTAGTGGTACGGCAGGCTTCGATTATTTTCCGAATGAATATAGGGAAAATTGGCGAACCCCTAAATTATTTACGGTTACTAAACCTGCATTGGAATTATTGCGTTTTCAAATTTTTGTGAGAAGGAAAAATGGTACCCAATTATATAACCAAACGGTGTCTGCTAATTCACCCTATGTGATTGTTAATGGGGATGATTATACCTTAAATGTCGAACAGTATATTGCAGATAATGGAGGATTGCCATTTTTGGATGAAGGGGCTAGATTTGAAATTAGGACTTTTTTAAGGGGTGGGTGTTTTACGGAACCTGGTACCTATACGATGCCCTATGAAATTGAATGGGACTTAGACCCTGTATTTTTTGGTATGCCTTCTGATACGACTGTTGGAAGTAATAATTTTACTTACCAAGGAGGGCCATTAATAGGCGTACAATCTAGTCAATCTGTCGTAGAATTGAGTGGGGAGAACGCCTGTTTTGAAGTGGAGGTTAGGAATGCTAATAATCGAGATGCGGATAATGTTTTCTTAAATTTTCAAAGTAATTCGGGGGCAGTCATTGTTCAGAGTATTCGAGAAACAACCAATGGTGTTATAGGCCCTTTTTTAGACCCGACTACTGATATTTATCAATTGGGTAATTTAAGTGGTAATAGCGAAAAAACTTTTGAGCTTTGTGTTATTACCAATAATTGTGAAATAGATAGCCTCATCCTGAATACAGGATGGAGTTGTGCTGGTTATCCGGCTACTTTAGCTGAAGCAGAATGTTTGGAGAGCGATGTGGTCAATGTATTACCCGTAGATGCAGAATTAGGAATGACGGTTATTGAGCCGAATAGTGAAGTCTCAGGTAGTTTATGTTCTACTACCCCTTATGAATTAGAATTGACGAGTGGTAGATTGGGCTTCTTGAATAATATTAATTTACAATTTTTCTTACCAGAAAATGTAAATTATGTACCTGGTAGTTTTGAATTGGCTTATCCTGTTCCTCTGACTGGTGCGCCTACTTTTGTGCAAGTTGCTGACCCTGATAATACATTTGGAGATGTTTATGAAATTAATATTAGCGAACAAAATGCTATTTTAGATTCGATTGGTTTAGTTGGAACAACCGATTTAACTAGGAATTTTTTGCGAGTTCGCTTTGAGACCCAAACGGAATGTGGCTATACTTCGGGTAGTAGTGTTCGTTTTTTAAGTTCAGCGTTTGATGCTTGTGGGGAATTGACTAATTTTCGCTTTTCTCCCGCTGAGTCCGTCGAAATTAATGGCGTTTCTGCACCGTTTATTTCAGATGTAGGTGCAGGAGATTTTGTGATAAATCCTTGTAGTGATGACCCCGTACCTATGGACATTAATTTGACCGTAGGTGCATTAAGTGACCCTATCGGACCAAATGATTCCCTACGTATTATGCTTCCTGTTGGACTAGAATATATTCCCGGTTCTTACCAAAACGTACAGAATTCTGTCAATGTTGAACCTCAAATAGTAACCAATAATGGAGAACAAATACTCTATTTTGATTTAGTAGACGGCTTAGCACCTGGTAGTACTGCCAATTTTACTTTTGAGATGATGGCATCTATCCAAGGTCAACAGTGTATAGATTATCAAATGACCATCCAGTCTTTTTCTTCTTCTCAGGAAACCTGTATAACGAGTGGAGAAACTTGTACGGTTCGTGCTGCTTCTGATGAATTTTCCAGAAATGTAATTTATGAGGTGCCAGCGCTTGAATTTGTAGATTTTGACATTTCTTCCGAGATTGATGGGACAACGGAAACCTATACCACTTCCGCAACAGTACTCAATAATAGCAGTTTCTCCGTTCCGAATGGCTTCGAAACGACTATAGATATTTATGCAGATTTAGATAATAATGGAAGATTTTCTCCCGCCGATTCTTTGATTGGTTCTGTTTCTACCACCGACGGTATTCCTGCTTTTACGACAGAGACGATATCAGGTAGTTTTACGATTCCTGCCAATATTTATTGTAATTTAATTGCGGTAAGCAATAGTGAAAATAACTGTACTTGTCCGACCGAATACAGCTTTCCTGTCAACATGGAAACTTCTTATGTTTTCGAAAATTCTTTAGATGTTTGTTCTGGCGATACCATTGAGATTGGCCCAACACCTGTACCTGATTATACCTACGAATGGATTAGTGTAGCTGGTTCCAATATCAATGCTATTGAAGATGTCAATGCGGCACAGACAAATCTCTCTTTTGTCAATGTGAGTGGGATGAATTTGGATTGGAAATTTGCTTTGAGAACGATAAAATCAAATGATTGTTATTCTTTTGATACGATTGATGTAACCATTTATCCGCAAAGAGATGCGATGGTTGCCACGCAAGGCTGTGCAGGTTTTCCCATTGCTTTAAGTGGACCTGCAGACGGTTCTAATTATCAATGGTCACCTATTACTGGTTTGGCGAACCCTAATAGCCCTAGCACAGAAGTAAGTTTTTCAGGCGCGGCAACTTATGCCCTTACCTATACTGACCCTAATGGATGTACGGCATTTTTTGAGCAAACTGTTTCCGAAGGAAATTGTGCGGGGTCAACAACTATTGGTAATTATGTGTGGTTAGATGAAAATCGAGATGGCGTACAAGACCCCAATGAATTTGGTATTCCCAATGTTCAAGTATTCTTATATAATTCTAATGATTTAACGACCCCTATTGCTTCTACTTTTACGAGTTTTGATGGGATGTACTTATTTAATCCATTACCTGCTGGTCAATATGTGGTAGGCTTTGGTTCGCCCGGTTCTAATTTTACAGCAACGACTCCTAATAATAGTCCGAATGATGCGATTGATAGTGATATGGCCCCCAATACTTTACAAACTGGTCCTTATCTATTAGCCAATGGGGATAGTGTGGTAACGGTTGACGCTGGTTTTATAGCATTCACTTGCGAAGTAGCGGTAACCTCTGCTATTGAACGAATTTGTTTAGGAACGACTTTACAATTAGGCGCAAGTATTGGAGGAGATGTGACCGATTTTCATTGGGAAGATGCTAATGATTTAGCAGCGAATCCATCGCCTGCAAGTATAGTTTTGGATGATGTCAATATTTTAGACCCCAATTTTACACCAACGGCAACGGGCGTTTATACCTTCAATTTTATCGGTAGTAATACCAACCCTAATTTATGTAGCGATACGGCTACTTTGAGTGTTATCGTTGAAGGAGCAGCCAATCCAGTTATTATTTCAGATTCTATTTTGTGCAATGGTGAAACAGTAACGCTGTTTGCCTCTGGCGGAACAACTTATGAATGGTTTGAAAATGGTCTGGCAGCAGGCAACGGAACTTCTTTAGTGATAAATCCGACAAATACTTCTACTTATAGATTAGTAGCGACCACAGATTTTGGTTGTGTTGCGGAGGTTGAAAAAACAATTACTGTTTTGGAGGAGTTAACCGTTACCGCAGGCACAGATGTGGCTATTTGCGAAGGAGAGACGGCGACCATCGCTGCCCAAACTGGTTTTGAAACCTATGATTGGGTTGAGTTGCCAAGCGGAGATGCTTATGTGGGGGCTACCATTATGGTTACACCAATGCTTACTTCCGATTATGTATTGACGGTGGTTGATAGCAACGGCTGTATAGCAACAGATACGGTAACAATTACTGTTAATGATTTACCGATTCCTGCTTTTACCGTCAATAATAGTTGTGGATTAAATCCTATTTCTTTTACCAATAATTCTACCAATGCAATTAATTATACTTGGGATTTTGGAGATGGAATGACTTCCACAGATAATAATCCAACCCATACCTATGGTGCAGTTGGTTTGTATACGGTTCAATTGATAGCTACTAATGCCAATGGTTGTGTAGATAGTATTAGCCAGCAAATTAATGTAGGAACTATTACTGCTTCTCTTTCCGATAAACAAGAAATTTGTCCGAATGAATCGGTTATTTTAGTAGCTTCTGGTGGAACGAGTTACTTATGGAAAGAAATAGATAATGCAGGGATTATTCTCGATGATAATATAGGAGATAATGCTACTTATCAAACAGACAATCTAACAGCAGATGGGTTCTATCGAGTAATTATTGATAATGGTACTTGTATAGATTCTTTAGAAACAGCGGTAGGCATTTTTACAGTCGAAGATATTGGAACTAGGGCGGAAACCCCAATTTGTACAGGTGAAACAGCTCTTTTGAGGTCGGAGAACGGTTTTACCAATTATGTTTGGGTTAGCCAAACGGATGGTAGTACCTATAGTGGTCAAAATGTAACAGTTAGCCCGTTCGAAACGACAACTTATGACTTAACGGCAATTGATGAAAATGGCTGTACGGCTGTTGGACGGGTGGAAGTGGAAGTCAATCCAACACCCGAAGCAGGATTCATCACTAGTGGCACTTGTAATTTGAATCCAGTTGTTTTTACTAATACCTCTACTATTTCAAGTGGAGCAATGACTTATACTTGGGATTTTGGAGATGGAATAGGGTCTTCGACTAGTCAGAACCCTACTTATACTTATGCCAATGCAGGTTTATATACGGTTGTATTAACAGCGACTAGTAATGGCTGTTCCAATACATTTGAACAAACAATTGAGGTCAACGACATCAATACTTTTATTACCCCAAATACAACTATCTGTTCAGCCGAAAATTTAGAATTAGTTGCGGCAGGTGGTGTAAATTATCTATGGAAACAATTGGATGCTGTCGGAGGAAATATAATCAATGCTAACCTAAGTAACCTTAGTGTTTATAATACAGGAGATTTAACCAATACTAGTTTTTATAGAGTCATTATTAGTGATAATAATTGTGTAGATTCCTTAGAAACAACGGTCACCGTTTTGCCTATTGGAACAATTGATGCAGGAGTGGACCAAACTATTTGTAATGGTGAATTAGCAGGCCTAGTCGGCGAATTTGGTTTTTCTAATTACCAATGGACAGGCAACCCCGGTGGAGTGGTTTTGATGGGCAGAGTTGCTTTTGTTGAACCTATCGTTAATACCACTTACACCTTAACTGCAACAGATGCAGATGGTTGTGAAGTCATGGATGAGGTCCTTGTCTTGGTGAACAGTCAACCAACCGCAGCTTTTACCAGTACAGGAATGTGTGTATTAAATGCAGTTAGTTTTACAAATAATTCAACGGTTTCTAGTGGTTTTATTAGTAGTTACACTTGGGACTTTGGAGATGGAGTAGGGGCTTCTACTATGCAAACGCCCGAGTATACTTACAATGCTGAAGGTACTTACGAAGTAAAATTGGTCGTAGAAAGTAATTTTGGTTGTATTGATAGCATTATCCAAAATGTAATTATCGATTCTATTAGCGTTTCTATTTCGCCAAATCAAAATATCTGTGCTAATGAATTTACGACTTTATCGGCAGCAGGTGGTGAAACTTACCAATGGAAAGAATTGGATGGCCCGAGCGGCAACATTATTAATAATAATTTAAGTACTTTATCCAATTACCAAACGGAGAATCTTACGACGACCACGACCTATCGAGTTATTATTACTACCAATAATTGTATAGATTCTTTAGAAACAACAGTTACTATTCTTCCTTCTAATACCATCAATGCAGGTATAGACCAAACTATTTGCGCAGGCGAATCTGCTAATGTGGTTGCCGAAAATGGATTTATGAATTATAGTTGGGTCAGCTTACCCGATGGCGCAACTTATGCTGGTCAAAATATCACTGTAAGCCCAACATCAACGGTTCAGTTAGCCTTAACTGCCGATGATGCCAATGGCTGTTTTGTCCGAGATACGCTAGAAATTAGGCTTAACCCAAATCCAATGATAGGTTTTACGGTGATGGGAAGTTGTGGTTTGAATCCTATTGATTTTATAAATACGTCAACTGGTGGAACGACCTTTGCTTGGGATTTTGGCGATGGAGTAGGAACATCTATGGCTGAAAACCCTAGTTATACTTATGCTAGTGCAGGTATGTATGACGTGAAACTAGTGGTTACTTCTGCGGATAACTGCCAAGATAGTATCATTCAACAAATCAATGTGGGAAGTTTACCAATTACGATTGCTCCCAATCAATCGGTTTGTCCCAATGAATCAGCAGATTTATTTGCGGCTGGTGGAACGACCTACTTATGGAAAGTCTTAGATGGACCAAATGGAAATATTACCAATGCCAATGCGTCTAATTTACCAGATTATACAACCGCTGCATTAAGCCAAACGACCACTTTTAGAGTAATTGTTAGCGATGAAAATTGTACAGATTCTTTAGAAACAACGGTGACTATAAATACACCAATGACTCTAGATGCAGGTGTAGACCAAACGATATGCGAAGGAGAAACGGCAATGCTATCCGGCGAAAATGGATTTACCAATTATCAATGGCAGAATATTTCAACGGGTTTAACTTTTATGGGGCAAGATGTTGAAGTCAGCCCTGTTGTCTCAACTGATTATGCACTTCAAGCCAATGATGCCAATGGTTGTTTGACACATGATACCATTCAAGTTATTGTTAATCCAATGCCAGTAGCAGACTTTACTAGTGCTGGAACTTGTGTGTTAAATCCTGTTGTGTTTACCAACACCTCAACGGGCGGCAATACGTATGCTTGGGATTTTGGAGATGGTAGTGGTCTATCAACAACTGAAAATCCAAGCTATACTTATGCTATGCAAGGAATCTATACGGTGAAGCTAGTGGTTGAAAGTATGAGTGGTTGTATAGATAGTATTATCCAAAATATTACCATAGATTCTATTGCGCCAAGCTTGACGGCAACTCAAACTATTTGCCCGAATTCAATGACTACTTTAGTGGCTACTGGTGGAACAACTTATCAATGGAAATTAATTGATGAAAATGGAAATATCCTTGTCGATAACCTTGAAAATTTAAGTACTTATACAACAGAAATATTGACCGATACAACTTATTATCGAGTTGTTTTTGATAATAATAATTGCTTAGATTCTTTAGAAACACAGGTGAATATTGCTATTCCTGCAACGTTAAATTCGGGAAGTGATATGACTATCTGCGAAGGAGAAATAGCCAATTTATCGGCACCTAATGGTTTTTCTAATTACGAATGGATTAACCTGACGACGGGAGCAGTTTTTACGGGTCAAAGTATTAATGTGAATCCAATTGAAACGACGGATTATGAAGTGATGGCGGATGATGGCAATGGCTGTGCAGTCGTAGATACAGTTGCCGTGATTGTCAATCCTAAACCTACTCCTAGTTTTGAAGTAATGGGCAGTTGTGGGTTAAACCCAATTAATTTTAGTAGTACGTCTACCGTTTCAAGCGGTACGATTGTCAATTGGACTTATGATTTTGGAGATGGAAATACTTCTGCTGGTATTCCCAATGCTAATAATACTTATGTGGCGGAAGGAGTGTATAGTGTAATGTTAATTGTTGAAACGGATGCAGGCTGCTTAGATAGTATCACTCAAGAAATTATGGTCGGTAGTTTGCCAATTACTATTTCTGCAGACCAAAGTATTTGTCCGAACGAATCAGCGAATTTATTTGCTGCGGGTGGAAATAGTTACTTATGGAAAATCCTAGACGGACCAAACGGTAATATCACGAATGCGAACGCCGCTAACTTGCCAGATTATACAACTGCTGCTTTGACCCAAACGACTACTTTTAGAGTGGTCGTTAGTGATGGAAGTTGTACGGATTCTTTGGAAACAACCGTGACCATAAATACGCCAATTGCCATCAATGCAGGAGTAGACCAAAGTATTTGCGAGGGAGAAATGGCTACCTTGAATGCATTGGGTGGATTTACTAATTATGAATGGGTAAATAGTAGCAATGGAAATACTTTTGTAGGACAAAATGTTATCGTTAGTCCTATTACAACAAGTAATTATGCTTTACAAGCCAATGATGCCAATGGATGTTTAACACAAGATACCCTACAAGTTACCATCAACCCTAATCCTATTGCTGCCTTCTCGTTTGCGGATGAATGTACGATTAATCCAACGATATTTACCAACAATTCTACTATCACAAGTGGTACAATTGATAGTTACACTTGGGATTTTGGAGATGGTATTGGAACTGCCAATGTAGCCAATCCAAACTATACTTATACAAATGCAGGAACGTATATCGTAAGTTTAGTTATTGAAAGTGATAATGGTTGCCGAGATAGTATTAGTCAAGAAATTACGATTGATGATTTACCAATAACGATTTCTGCGGACCAAGGAATTTGTCCAAACGAAACCGCTAATTTATTTGCTACTGGAGGAGACACTTATCTATGGAAAGTGTTAGATGATAACGGCAATATTATAAATCCTAATGCAGGAACATTATCAAATCTAAGCACTAATCCTTTAACAGATACTACGACTTATCGAGTCATCATTAGCAATAATAATTGTACAGATTCGCTAGAAACAACCGTAAATATTTTTGTGCCTGCTACTTTAGATGCAGGGGTAGACCAAATGATTTGTTCGGGAGAATCTGCCAATCTCTCTGCTCAACTAGATTTTTCTGACTATCAATGGACTAACTTAAATACAGGTGCTGCTTTTGCTGGTAAGGACATTGTAGTAAGCCCACCTGTAACGACGACATACGCACTACAAGCATTAGACGCCAATGGATGTACCGTAACAGATACACTAGAGGTACTGCTTAATACAACGATATTAGCTTCGATAAATAATGAAAACCCAATTTTGTGTCCAGTCGGACCGAATGATTTGGTTTTGGTAGCCTTACCACAAATGGGTGTTTTTCCTTTTACCTATGATTGGGTAGGACCAAATGGTTTTGTATCCACAGATTCCGTGGTGACTAGAATAAATCCAGCGGAAGCTATGTCGGGTATTTATACCCTACAAATCACGGATTCCAATGGCTGTATGAGTGAAATAGTGGAGACAGAAATAATTGTCAGAAGTACCTTGGATGAACCAATTTTAACCTACTCTGGTCCTGTATGTGAAGGAGAAGCAGTAACAATTACTACCCAAGAATATGCTGGTGAACAAGTGGAGTTTATTTGGACACATAATAACGATACGATTGATAATATTAGCCATCAATTACTTATCAACCCAGTTAGCTCAATAGATGGGGGACAATATGCAGTCACTGTAATTGTTAATGAATGTGCTGCTTTTTCTGATACTTTGGAGGTGGAAATTTATGAGCCATTAAATAGCAATATTGCTACGGTTGCCTCCCAAACTTGTGTGACGGGTTCTGAAGACTTGAATTTAGTGGCTTTGCCATCAAATGGCGCTGTACCTTTTACTTATCAATGGACAGGTCCTAACGGTTTTAGTTCTACAGATTCTTTGGCAACGCTTGTAAATATTACAAGTGCCAATAGTGGAACTTACGAATTAACGATTATGGATGCCAATGGTTGTACGAGTGAAATTGCTTCAACTACTGTCGATATTACAGATGGCATTGAAGAACCGATTTTAAATACCACAGGTATTGTTTGTGAAGGTGGTCAAATTATTTTATCGGTTCAAGAATATACAGGGTCGAATGTTACTTATGAGTGGTTCCGATTTAGTAACCCACAAAATAATGTTGGTAATGAATTGACGATTGATGCGATTAGTGTTGCAGAAATAGGAGAATATTCGGTGGTGGTAACAGTTGATGGATGTGTGGCCACTTCAGATATTATTGATGTGGTTTTCTTTGAACGCCCAAGGGCTAATATTGCTTCCGTGACCCCATTGACTTGTGTGACAGGAAATGAAGATGTGGACTTAACGGCTTTACCAACCGATGGCTTTATGCCTTATAATTATTTATGGAGTGGACCAAATGATTTTGTATCTGCAGATTCTATCGCTACTATTTTAAATGTAACGAGTGGGTCAAGTGGAAATTATACCCTACAAATCACAGATGCTAACGGTTGTGTAAGTGAAATAGCCAGTACAGAAGTGGATATAACAGACGGCATAGCAGAACCAATATTAACCACCACAGGTCCAGTTTGCGAAGGCGAACAAATTACCTTATCGGTTCAAAATTATATAGGAACAGATGTTTTATATCAATGGAAAAAAGACGGTAGTCCAATTGAAAATATTAATAATGAATTGATAATCAGTCCAGTAACGACGACGAATATTGGCGAATATTCAGTAATGGTAACCGTTGATGGATGTAGTGCTAATTCAGATACGATTCAAGTGGAAGTGTTTGAACAGCCGACTGTTACTATTGCAGATGTCTTACCCCAAACTTGTGTAACAGGTTCGGAAGAATTGGATTTAGTGGCTATGCCAACAAATGGAGTAGCGCCTTATACTTATGCGTGGACTAGCAACGGATTATTATTAGCAACGGATTCCATTGCTACTTTGACCAATATTAATGCTGCGATGAGTGGGACTTATACGCTGCAAATCACCGATGCGAATGGTTGTATAAGCGATATAGCCAGTACTGAAGTGGATATAACAGACGGCATAGCAGAACCAATATTAACCACCACAGGTCCAGTTTGCGAAGGCGAACAAATTACCTTATCGGTTCAAAATTATATAGGAACAGATGTTTTATATCAATGGAAAAAAGACGGTAGTCCAATTGAAAATATTAATAATGAATTGATAATCAGTCCAGTAACGACGACGAATATTGGCGAATATTCAGTAATGGTAACCGTTGATGGATGTAGTGCTAATTCAGATACGATTCAAGTGGAAGTGTTTGAACAGCCGACTGTTACTATTGCAGATGTCTTACCCCAAACTTGTGTAACAGGTTCGGAAGAATTGGATTTAGTGGCTATGCCAAGTGGAGGACTCGCACCCTATGTTTATGCGTGGAGTAATAGCAATGGGTTTACCTCGTCGGATTCTATTGCGACCATGACGAATATTACGGGGGCGATGAGTGGTACGTATGAATTGAAAATTAGAGATGCCAATGGTTGTATAAGTGAAGTTGCAAGTACGACAGTTGATATAACAGACGGTATAGCACAACCAAATTTAACGACTACTGGTACTGTTTGCGAAGGTGGACAAATAAATTTATCGGTACAAAATTATGTTGGAACGGATATTTTATACGAATGGGAAAAAGATGGCACTCCAATTGCAAATAGCAATAATGAATTAATGATTAACCCAGTCACAATTGCAGACATAGGCGAATATTCTGTAATCGTAAGGGTAGATGGTTGTAGCAACAATTCAGACATGATTCAAGTAGCTGTATTTGAACAACCAATGGCGATGATTGCGAATGTAGCGCCGCAAACTTGTGTGACAGGTAGGGAAGAATTGGAGTTAATAGCATTACCAATAAATGGTGTCGCCCCTTATACTTATGCTTGGAATAATGGTAATGGATTTACCGCCACAGATTCCATCGCAACATTGACAAATATTAGTGCTGCGATGAGTGGAACTTATACACTTCAAATCACCGATACGAATGGATGTGTAAGTGAAGTTGCAAGTGCCACAGTCGATATAACGGATGGATTGGAAGAACCAATAATTACTGCTTCTAATACCATTTGTCAAGGAGAAGAAATCACATTAAGCGTAGTACCTATCACAGGAAATAATGTGAGGTATACTTGGTCTACGCCAAATAATACTGCCACCGGAATCACAGGGCAAAATACAAACATAATCAACATTAATCCGGTGGATAGTTTAACCCATCCCGGGACATATTCATTGGAAGTAACGGTAGACGGCTGTACAGTCGAATCCGATACTTTCCAATTGAATATATTACCTGCGCCTGCGGTTGACCCAATGGCTAGTTTTACCAATATTTGTGAAGGTGGAACACTACAATTATCGGCTAATGCGGTAGATGCAGTCAGTTATGAATGGAGTGGGCCTAATAATTTTACGGCAACGGTACCAAACCCAAGTATTAATAATATCACAATTGAAAATAATGGGCAATATGGGATAACGGTTACCAATAGTAGTGGTTGTCAAGCGGTTGGCTTTGTAATGGTTGATAGTATTTCACAAGCCGCTGAATTGCCAACGATTACGAGTAATGGACCTATTTGTGAAGGCGAAGATTTAATTTTAAGTTCTAGTAGTTCTGGGATTAACTTTGATTGGATTGGGCCTTTAGGTGGTAGCCAAACGACCCTACAAAATAATGCAGCTTTAAGTACCAATATAGGAAGTACGACTATTGCTGCGGGTAGCGAAGCCTATCTATCAGGTAGTTGGTCTGTATTCGTAACGGATGCTTCTGGTTGTATAGCGGAATCCCTTCCAATAGACATTATTATCAATGAAATTCCTATTGCGGAAGCTTTTAATAATGGACCAATTTGTCCAAATAATTCCATCCAATTACAAGCAACAGAAAATACGGATATAACGACTCGTTACGAATGGCGAATTATTGGAGACACTACGATTGTCTCAACAGCACAAAATCCTGTTTTCGATAATCTTCTTGACACAACTTTATACGAATTGACGGTTGCAGCCAATGGTTGTACCGCAAGCACAGATACAACGACTGTTATTGTATGGGAAGCTCCAGTAGCTGTTCCTAATTTGACTTATTCATTGAATAGTGATTGTTCTTCTTCTGACTTACAATTGTTTGCCAATGAAATCCTTGGTTCAAGTGCTATTGAAACTTATCAATGGACAGGGCCAGACAACTTTACTTCAATTTTACAAAATCCGATTATTGCCAATGCTGAAGCGGCTAATAATGGCACTTACAGCTTGGTAATAACGGATGTAAATGGTTGTACCGCAACGGGGGCGGTAGCAATTAATACGATTACTAATTCAGTAGCCGTTCCATTTATTACTGGAAATGGACCAAGCTGTGAAGGTGAAAGAATTACTTTAGAAATTCCAGCTTATAGTGGCTCGGCAGTTACTTATGAATGGAGCAAAAATGGATTGGCCTTAGCTAATAGCAATAATGCCCAATTGATTATTGACCCTGTAAGTATTTTAGATACTGGAAATTATGAAGTAGAAGTGATGGTGGATGGTTGTGTTTTAAATAGTACAACTTATCGTTTAGACATTTATGAAGAACCATCCGCAACTATTCAAAATGTAGCAGCACAAACTTGTGTGACAGGTAGGGAAGAATTGGCATTAATTGCTTTGCCAGTCAATGGCCTTGCACCCTATACTTATACCTGGAGTGGCAATGGATTTTTATCAACGGATTCTGTTGCTGTTTTGACTAATATTTCTAGTGTAAATAGTGGAACTTATACGCTACAAATTACCGATGCGAATGGTTGTACTAGCGAAGTTGTTGCTACCAATATAGATATTACAGATGGCATAGCAGAACCAGTTATTAGTTCTTCTGGTCCTGCCTGCATATTGGAAGATATTACTTTGAGTGTTCCTGTTTATGAAGGAATTAATGTGAGTTATTCTTGGTCAACGCCAAATGGTATAACGACTGATATTACTGGTTTGACGAATAATAGTATCACCATCAATCCATTGAATGCGGCGACTCATATTGGCGATTATTCCGTGACGGTTGAGGTCGATGGCTGTACAACTACTTCTGATATATTCTCCTTAAATGTGTTGCCATCGCCGACAGTCAATCCAACGGTAAGCTTCACCAATATTTGTGAAGGGGGAACTTTAGCATTAACAGCTAATGCTACGAATGCGCTTACTTATGAATGGGATGGGCCAGCTAATTTTACTTCCACTTTACCAAGTCCAAGTATCAATAATATAACGTTGGCTAATAATGGTCAATATGGGGTGACGGTCACTAATTCAAGTGGCTGTACTGCTATTGGATTTGTCACGGTCGATAGCATTACGACTGCCCAAGAGTTACCTGGTATTACTAGTAATGCACCAATTTGCGAAGGCGAAGATTTGATATTAAGAACGAGTGCATCAGGGACTAAATTTGAATGGATTGGTCCATTGGGTGCTAGTGTTACTACCCTACAAACTAACCCCGAATTAACCACTTTGGTAGATAGTACCGTTATTCCAATGGGGAACTTACCTTATGTGTCAGGTGAATGGTTCGTTAGGGTGACAGATGCTGCGGGATGTGTAGTAGATGCTGAACCAATTGACATTATTATCAATGAAATCCCAGTTGCTCTAGCGTTTAATAGCGGACCAATTTGTCCGAATAGTACGGTGCAATTATTAGCAACGAATAGTCAACAATCAACGACTAGTTACGAATGGCGCATCGTAGGTACAACGACGGTACTTTCTACGGAACAAAATCCTGTTTTTGATAATATCATGGATACCACTCAGTACGAACTGACGATTATTGTAGAAGGCTGTGTTTCTCCAAAAGATACAACTACGGTTATTGTTTTAGAAAATCCTTCTGTTGCACCTTCTACGATTTATACTTTACAACCAGATTGTTCGCCAGAAGATTTACAGTTAATGGCAAACTTGACGACTGGAAGTGATACGACAATTAATTTCCAATGGACAGGACCAAATAATTTCAGCTCTACTTTAGAAAATCCAACTATTGCCAATGCGATGGCGGCTAATAATGGGACTTATGTCTTGACCATTTTTGATGCCTTTGGTTGTACTGCAACTGGTGCAACGGAAATTAATAATATTACCAATTCTGCTAATGTTCCATTTATTACCGCAGAGGGCCCAACTTGTGCGAATGAACGAGTCGTTTTATCAACGACGACTTACGAAGGAGTAGATGTGGTTTATAGTTGGAGAAAAGATGGAGCATTAGTAGCCAATAATGATAATCCTCAATTAGTTTTCAATCCTGTAAATCCGACTGATGCTGGTACTTATACGGTTCAAGTCAGTGTAGATAACTGTATTTTAAATAGTACCGCTTATGAATTAGACATTTATAATCAACCTAGTTTTGATTTAAATGAGGACATTCAAGTTAACTGTACGAATGGCTTAGAAGGCATTCAATTCCAACCAGAAAATATTTCAGGAGTATTGCCTTTACAATATAATTGGACAGGGCCAAACGGATTTATTTCCACCGAAGATACGATTCGATTAAATAATATTGCCGAACAAGATGCAGGCGTTTATACCCTCCAAATTACAGATGCCAATGGTTGTGTTAGTGCTACTAAATCTTTAACAATTACTATTTCCGATGGTTTGGAAGAACCTGTTTTGACACAATCAGGTATCACTTGTGAAGATGGTGAAATTGCTCTGGTAGTGCCAGTTTATAATGGTAGTTCGGTGACGTATAGTTGGTATAGAGATGGTGTTTTACTAGCTAATAATAACAACCAATATTTAATCAATCCTGCGACTACGGCTGATAATGGACGATATAGTGTTGCCGTGATGGTAGATGGTTGTTTGACTACATCTGATACCTTGGAGGTAATTATTTACGAACAGCCTACAGTAACTATTCAAAATGTAGCAGTACAAACTTGTGTGACGGGGGCAGAGGAATTGGCTTTAGTTGCTTTGCCAAATGGTGGAGCTTTGCCTTATACTTATACCTGGACAGGTAATGGATTTTCGTCAACGGATGCTATTGCGATGCTGACCAACATAGCTAGTGAAAATAGTGGGACTTATAGCCTGCAAATTACGGATGCTAATGGATGTTTTAGTGATGTAGCTTCTATAAATGTGGATATTTCAGATGGTATCGAAGAGCCGATTTTAAATCAATCGGGTATCACTTGTGAAGGCGGTGAAATCAGGTTGACGACCCAAGTTTATACGGGTAACACCGTTAGATACAATTGGTATAAAGATGGTGTATTATTAAATAATATCAATAATGAATTGTTGATTGACCCAGCCACAAGTGCAGACAATGGACAGTATTCCGTATCGGTAGAAGTGGATGGATGTATGGCTAATTCTGATACTTTAGAAGTGGAAGTTTATGACCGTCCAACCGTAACTTTATCTCCCGATATTACACAAGACTGCACTAATGGTTTAGCTGCATTTGATTTATTTGCAACGAGCATTACAGGGGCTGCCCCTTTCCAATATGCTTGGTCAGGACCAAACGGTTTTGTGGCTAATGGAGATACTGTTTCTATTAATAATACCAATGTGAATAATGCAGGGGTTTACACCCTAATTGTCACGGATGCCAATGGTTGTGAATCCTTCCCACAATCTGTTTCGGTCAATATCTCAGAAGGTTTAAATGAACCTGTTATTCAATCGACAGGTATCACTTGTGAAGATGACCAAGTGACTTTGAATGTGCAGGAATATAGTGGAATTAGTATCGACTACGATTGGTTTAAAGATGGTGTTTTATTGCCAAGTAATAATAATATCTTGGTAATCAACCCGGTTAGATTAGAGGACATTGGTCAATATACTTTATCCGTGACCGTAGATGGCTGTACGGCTACGTCCGATACTTTTGATATGGGACTTTATGCCAAACCATTTACGGAGATTTTCTTTCTTGCGCCAGAGGATTGTGCGAGTAATGATGATAACTTAGATTTGACGGCTATTGTTACCGCAGGAGAAGCCCCATTCCGCTATGAATGGCGAGGCCCGAATAACTTCTTCTCTAGTGATTCTATTGCAACCATTGTAAATATTACTAATGCCAATAGCGGCATTTATACTTTAGTTGTTACAGATGCCAACGGCTGTATGAGTGATATTACTTCTACGGTGGTGGATATTACAGAAGGACTACTAGAACCTGTTATTATGGCGAGTGACCCTGGCTGTCAAGGAGAATCAGTTTCTTTAAGTATTTTGCCTTTTGCAGGTCAAAATGTGCAATATATTTGGCGAACACCGAATGGCGTAACAGAAAGTATTTCTGGATTTAATACCAATGCTATTTTTATCAACCCATTAGATAGTTCGATTCATCAAGGGCCATATAGCGTTGAGGTTATTTTGGATGCTTGTACGATTACAACCGATACTTTCTTTTTGAATACGATTTTGCCACCGACAACGAACCCTTCGGCATCGACGAATACCATTTGTGAAGGAGGGTCTATACGCTTACAAGCCAATGCGACCAATGCAAATATTTTTGAATGGGCAGGACCAGAAGATTTTACCTCTAACTTACCAAATCCATTAATTACAAATATTACGACTTTAAATAATGGCGAGTATATTGTAACAGTTACTAATTCAAGTGGCTGCACAGCAGTTGGCGTAGTCTTGGTGGATAGCATCACAGTGAACCAACAAATACCGAGTTTTATCTCTAATAGTCCAATCTGTGAAGGCGAAGATTTGATTTTTGAATCTAGTTCTTTGGGTAGTATATATGAGTGGATTGGACCAAGAGGGTCGAGTATCGAAACCTTGAATTTGGCAGGTCTGACGACAACGGAAGGTAGCACAATCATTCCACCCGGTCATCCCGCTTATTTAGCAGGTAATTGGAGATTACGCCTAATAGATGATGCAGGATGCCAAGCAGAATCTGAACCTTTAGAAATTGTCATCAACCCAATTCCAACAGCACAGGCATTTAATGATGGCCCTGTATGCCCCGATAGCGATGTGCAGTTGAGTGCCACTTCTTTTGATAATGCTATCTACGAATGGCGAATTGCTGGTGATACGACTATTATTTCGACGGAACAAAATCCAATAATTGAAAATATACAAGATAGTACCCGATTTGAATTGACGGTCAGTGCCTTAGGTTGTGTGGCGGATATAGCTACAACTTCCGTAATCGTGTGGGAGGCCCCCGATGTGTCTCCTAATGCCCTCTATACCTTGAATAGCGATTGCGCCCCTACTGATTTGCAGCTTGTCGCTAATGTAACTGTGGGCACTGATACCAATTTTACGTTCTTATGGACTGGACCCAATGAATTTACTTCGACCATAGAAAATCCGACTATTCCTAATGCTACGGAGGAATATAATGGCACTTATACCTTAGTTGTGACGGACGGAAACGGCTGTACGACTACGGGGGCTGCTGAAATTACGAC
>CAYMSC010000038.1:0-23569 GCA_964392805.1 uncultured Saprospiraceae bacterium | reverse complement strand
ATTTGATGGCAAACTGGTAACAAGCAAATAAAACGCCTGCAAACATGGCTAATAGTATTCCTTTCATTTTTGATAAAATTTTATACTGTTGACGGCTTAGTAATAACGAAAATCAGGTTGGGCATATCCAAATCATACATCTGAAATCATACATCTGAAATCCATGTAGTTTTTACGTGACAGATTTATGATTTGGTCGCTCTCAAATATATTTTTGGTCAATTAAACCGTCAGTAATATAAGGACAATATTAAGACTTATTCATCATGGGTATAATTATTGAAACTATTATAATATTTTTGCTGTTACAAACCAAAAACTATCCCAAATTTCAAGTCTGGATAAATCCTAATCGTATGAAACTTTTTTACTTAATTAGCTTCCTTTTTGTCATTGGTGCGCAAACCATATTTGCTTTTAATGATGAGAGAGAAAATCAAGAAAAATACGGCGTTAAAATAAAAAAAGCGGTAGACCCTATTCGCATAGATGGTAAATTAGAAGAAGCCGCTTGGAAAGAAGCAGATAAAGGATCTAGTTTTACTCAGAAAAATCCTATCCCTGGTGATAAAGCCGTCTTACATACTGAATTTAGTTTGACTTACGACGATAATTTCCTTTATGTTGCTGCCACCTGCATGGATAGCACCAATCATATTATTTCTACTTTAAAAAGAGACGTCGGTTTCTGGGATGGCGATAATATTGGCCTTGTCTTAGACCCTTTGAATGAAGCTACTACAGGGTTTATGTTCGGTACAAATCCTGCGGGGGTGCAAACGGATGTATTACTTGGCGGTGGGACAGGACCAGAACATTATGGAGGCGAATGGGACAATCGCTGGTTTGTTGAAACCCATGTTTATCATGACCGATGGACGGTAGAAATGGCTATCCCTTTTAAAACCTTGCGTTATGAAACAGGTAAAACAACTTGGGGAATTAACTTTTTTAGAAATGATAAAAAGAACAATCGGCAAGATGTTTGGGCAGCAGTCCCTAGACAATTTTGGTTTATAGATTTAGGCTATACGGGCAGATTGGATTGGGATGCAGCACCAAAAAAAACCAATGGAAATATTACGCTGGTTCCTTATCTAAATACAAATACTTTCAAAAATTTTGTAGATAACTCCCCGCCTAGCGAAAATGGATTTGATGTAGGTCTTGATGCCAAAATAGCCCTAACCCCTTCCTTAAATTTAGATTTGACGGTCAACCCTGATTTCTCCCAAGTGGAAGTAGACCAACAAGTGACGAATTTAACCCGATTCAGTATTTTCCTTCCTGAAAGACGAACTTTTTTCATTGAAAATAGTGATATATTTTCCAATTTTGGCATTCCCCCTGTCAGGCCCTTTTTCTCTCGTAGAATTGGGCTGGACGGAGCCGGTCAAGCAGTACCGATTGCCTATGGTGCTCGACTGACTGGAAACGTTACAGGCAGCACTCGAATAGGTATTTTAAATGTGCATAGCAAAGCGAATGAAAGTCAGTTAGGTCAAAATTATACCGCCGCTTCTTTTAATCAACGAGTATTTGGTCGTTCTACGCTGAAAGGCATGTTCGTCAATCGACAGGCTTTTAGTGACGGAGAATCTGTGAGTGGCGATTATGGTAGAAATGCCAGTTTAGAATTTTCTTACAGTAGTTCTAATGGTGTTTGGCAAGGATGGTCTGGTTTGCATAAAAGCTATAAACCTGGTATTTCAGGAGATAATAATTTCACTTCTGTTGGTGGAGCTTATAACGGAGATATTTTTAGTGCTGTTATTGATTGGAGTCGAGTTGGAACAGATTATTTTGCGGATGTGGGCTTTGTCAATTTTGTGGAGAATTTTGATGCTGTTAGAGATACGACTATTCGATTAGGATTTAATATTTTCTTTTTGCCATTAACTGCGACTTTTATTCCTAAAAAAAGTACTTTTTTAAATCGGTATAGCTTTGCATTAACCTCCTTTTTACAATTAGACCCCGACTATAAATTTGTGGAAAGAAGCCACGAATTTAACTATCAAATGGAGTTTAAAAATAGTAGTAGCTTCTTTTTAGAGGCTGAAACTAGAGTAACGGATTTGCGTTATCCCTTTTCCTTTACGGGAGGCGAACCCTTGCCCGTGGACCGTTATTCTGCCAATAGATTTGGATTTGGCTATGATTCTGATGAACGAAAAAAGTTCAATTATGGAATTGGCTTTAGTACAGGTGGGTTCTTTAATGGAACGCTCAATCAAGCTTCCTTAGAAATGACCTATCGGCAGCAACCTTGGGGCAATTTTGGCTTTGAAATTGAATATAATAAACTCTCTTTTCCCGACCCTTTTGGTGAAGAAACTATCTGGGCTTTTAGCCCAAAAATAGAAATCAATTTTAACCGTAATCTTTTCTGGACGACCTTCTTGCAATATAATACTCAAGCTGATAATTTTAATGTAAATAGTCGTTTTCAATGGCGATTTGCGCCAATGTCTGATGTTTTCCTAGTTTATACAGATAATTATGCAGTAGAGGATTTTGGGGTTAAGAATCGAGCGTTGGTGTTGAAGGTGAATTATTGGTTGGTGTTGTGATTTTGAAAACTGCGGATTGAAAATTTAACAGTTATCGGCAGTCGGTTGTTCGTAAACAGGAAACTGCATACTACCAATTACATTTCCTCAATATAAATAGTAGCCGAAGCCATCCCTAATTTAGTTAGATTGAAACATCGCTTTCAATTAAATCGTTCAATTTTTGGTGATGTATCAAATGGTATGCTTGGTTAGCGCGAGGCTCCAGCCTCGTGTTAAATATTCTGCTGCCTCTGGCAGCCCTAGCTACAACTATCAGACCTCTCCCACCAAAGGATAACTTTGGTCGGGAAGCGGATTAATAAAGGAATGAGACTGGAGCCTCGTACTAAAAAGTAGCCTTACATTTGATATACCACCCAATTTTTAAGCTGTTTGGAAAAATAATAAAAAACCTCTAATCTTACATAATTTCCAAATTTCATCCGATTGTCAGGTCTTTAGTGCCTCAAAAAAATCCACTAATGAAAAAATGTAAAGTAGTCATTGTTGTAGGAACTCGCCCAAATTTCATAAAAATCACTCAATTTGAAAAAGAATTCAACCGTTTTGGTGATTTTTTTGATTATAAATTGGTGCATACTGGGCAACATTATGACCAGAATATGTCTCAAGTATTTTTTGGTCAATTAGGTCTAAAAAAGCCCGATATTACCCTCAATGTAAAAGGCAAAACGCCTGCTGAACAAATAGGAACAATCATCATTAAACTAGATGAATTTTTCAGCGACTTTCAGCCTAATTTGGTTGTTGTTGTTGGCGATGTCAACTCTACGCTTGCTGCCGCAGTCGCTGCTAACAAAAGAAATATAAAACTAGCGCACTTAGAAAGTGGATTGAGAAGTCACGACCGAGCGATGCCAGAAGAAATCAATCGAATTCTTACCGATAACATCACCAATGAATTCTATGTGACAGAGCAAAGTGGTATGGATAATTTAGAAGCGGAAATAAAAAGGGAAGCAAATCTGCATTTTGTCGGAAATACCATGATTGATACCTTAGTCGCCTTTGAAAAGGATATTCAGGCATCTCCCATTTTGGAAGAAATAAAGGTAAGCACAAAAGATTATGCCTTAATGACGATGCACCGACCTAGAAATGTGGACACCAAAGCCGCATTGCGCAAAATGTTAGATGTCATCCAACATATTACCCAATATACTAAATTGGTTTTCCCAATTCATCCACGAACTACCAATAGCCTTAAAAAACACAATTTATACGAAGAATTAACCGCCAACAAAGCAGTTATTCTTACTAAACCATTAGGTTATTTAGCTTTTCAAAAGCTTATTGCCAATAGCAATTTTGTCCTTACAGATAGTGGAGGTATTCAAGAAGAAACCACTTTTAGACAAGTGCCTTGTCTGACCCTAAGACCCAATACAGAAAGACCTGTAACCGTCACTATCGGTACAAATGAATTGGTGCCATTTGACCCTAAAGTAATCGGCGCAAAAATTGAAGCGATTCATAATGGCACCTATAAAACAGGTACGATTCCAAAATTTTGGGATGGTCAAGCTACTAGACGAATTGTGGCAGTCATGCACCAACAGCATTTAGAAGAAAATAACATTGAAGCTACGGCAACACTATAAATTCCACTCTAAAATATCGTTCTTTGACAAATCTCGTGGTCGGTTCAATTTTAAGATTTTTTCTGACTGAAAGGAGAAAAAAACTTGGAATTGAACCGACTCTTTCACGGGATTTGTCATAGAGCCTAAAATATTAAAATTTTGATTCAAGCGGTTGTAAAAAAAGGAAAGGTTCTAGCAGAAAGAGTACCCACTCCTAATGTTTCTGACGGATGCCTTCTGATAAAATTAGTGTATAGCTGTATCTCTGCTGGCACGGAAGTCAGTAATGTAGGGGATACGGGGAAACCTCTTTATAAAAGAGCATTAGAACAACCTGACCAAGTCAGAGAAGTGCTCAATTTTGTCCGAACGAACGGCATTGAAAAAACCATACAAAAAATCAAAGGAACACTTGATGGCGGTAAGCCTACTGGTTATTCCGTAGCAGGTGTGGTTATTGGTGTTGGTACAGGTGTTACAAACTTTCAAATTGGTGACCACGTAGCAGCAGCAGGTGCAGGCTTAGCCAATCATGCAGAATATGTAGATGTACCTCAAAATTTGGTTATGCACATTCCCAAAGGATTGGACTTCAAACAAGCTTCTACCGTTACTTTAGGTGGCATTGCTATGCAAGGGGTTCGTCGATGTGATTTGCGTCTGGGAGAAACATGTGTCGTTGTCGGAGCAGGTATTTTGGGTTTATTGGCCCAACAAATGCTACAAGCTTCTGGTGTTCGAACGATAGTGACAGATATTGATGATAGTCGTTTAGAACTTGCCAAAGAATTGGGTGCAAGTATGGTACTTAATCCGATGAAAGATGATGTGGTGAAGTTATCCAATAATTTCACAGGAGGACATGGGACAGATGCCGTGCTATTTACAGCAGCAACAGGCAGTAGTGAGCCACTTTCCCAATCCTTCAAAATGTGTAAACGCAAAGGGAAAGTTGTTTTGGTCGGTGTTTCTGGAATGGAATTGAAACGAGGAGATATGTATGTTAAAGAGTTGGATTTTTTAATATCTACCTCTTATGGTCCTGGTCGATATGATAACAATTACGAAGGTAAAGGGCTAGATTATCCCTATGCGTATGTTCGTTGGACGGAGAATAGGAATATGACGGAATATCTGCGTTTATTGCAGGAAGGTAAAATCAATGTGACCTCCTTAATTAGTGCGGAATGGCCAATTGAATCCGTAGAAGAAGCGTTTGTTTCTTTAAAATCCAAGGAAAAACCAATAATTACTTTGTTAGATTATGGAACAGAGAATATCCCAGCTATTTTAAAAGCCACCTTACCAGAACAAAGAATAGCATTAAAAGCAAAGTCCAAGAAAAAAGGAGCTATCCAAGTTGCTTTAGTTGGTGCAGGAGCATTCGCTACTGGCATGCACCTTCCCAATATGTTAAAGCTTGGAAAGAAATATCAGCTACGTGCTATCGTTAATAGAAAAGGTCAAAAAGGGGTTGCTTTTGGGAATCAATTTAAAGCGGATTATACGACGACCAACTACGAAGAGGTTTTAAATGATTCCGAGGTAGATTTAGTAATGATTTGTACTCGGCACGATAATCATGCTGCTTTGGTTTTACAAGCTTTAGAAGCTGGGAAGCATGCTTTTGTAGAGAAACCATTAGCTACTAACCAAACAGATTTAGAAGCAATCAAAGCTTTTTATGCTAAAGAAGGCGGTCCGAAGCCTGTTTTAATGACTGGATTTAATCGTCGCTTTAGTAAATATCTTCAAGCCATAGATAAGCAAACTACTAAAAGAATCAATCCACTTTTTGTGCATTACCGAATGAATGCTGGGTATATACCTTTGGACCATTGGACACATGAACATGGTGGACGAATAGTAGGAGAATGCTGTCATATAATTGATACCATGACTTTCCTTACTAAAAGTGAATTAGTGAGTATTAGTCAGGAGTCCCTATCTCCAAATAATGAAAAATTTAGCCATACGGATAATAGGGCTATTGTTTTAAAATACAAAGATGGTTCTGTCTGTACCATTCATTATTTTGCGGTCGGTAGTAAAAAATATCCAAAGGAATTTATGGAAGTTCATTTTGATGAAAAAACCATCATTATGGAAGATTATAAAAAATTAACTGGATTTGGTGTGAAAGTCCCCACATTAGGAGGTTCCATATCGAAAAAAGGGCAATTAGAAGAGTTAGCTGCTTTGTATGATACGCTTTCTGGTAAGACTGACAAATGGCCTATTGAACTTTGGGATATGGTGCAGACAACAGAAGCTAGTTTTTTGATTAATGAAGCTGCTATTTCATTAGAAATAACAGTTAAAGAAACAATTTTTTAAAATACAATTAGGATGCGGACAATATGACAAATTGGTAGTGAAGTACTACCAGTTATCCGCACCTTGAATTAAATACAAAATTCTTAAAGTTTGTATTTAATAATTTTTTTGGGATTTATTTTATATATTTGTGTATATGATGTAATGTATATTTCGCCAAAAAAAATTCTTAAATGCAAAACAAAAATACCTATTTTCTCTTTTTATTAGTTTGCTTTACCAATATTCTATATAGTCAAGAAGTAGTTTCAAGTCAAGGAGAAACACTTAACGACGGAATTATTGATTTCTCTTTTACCATAGGAGAGCCTTTAATCTCTACTTTTTCTAACCAGACAACTACCACCTCCCAAGGTTTTCATCAAACTACAGATACATACTATCCTTTACCCAATGAATGTATAGACCCCAATATTTCATTAAATCAAAATAACGAACCTTCAGGAAATTATTCAGCAGAAGTAGCAGTAGTTTCCTCTTCTTTGATTTCAACGAATTCATCCATCAATTATATAGCAGGAGAAACCATTATCCTTAAACCTGGTTTTCACGCTCCTTTTAATAGTGAATTTTTAGGTATTATTATTGGTTGTACTCCTACACAATCACCATTAATTCCAGCCACTTCTGCCACTTTTCGACAACTAAAACCGACGACTAAGAGCCTCATCAACGCTTTTCAAATTAGTCCTAATCCAGCAAGAGATTTGGTGGAGTTAACTTTTGAAATAATAGAAAGCTCTTCTACTAAAATATATCTTTTTAATGCAACTGGAGTTCAAGTCAATTATTGGGATTTAGGGGTACTAGACAAAGGACAACACTTTAAAAAGTTAACTAATTTATCCTTATCAGAAGGAATGTATTATTTGTCCTTAGTCTCGAATCAATCAACAATTTCTACCCCATTGATTATTTTGAAACAATAAGCAACTAAAAAATTTGAAGGAACAAGTTATAATCATTTTAATGAATAGTTTTCTTTCAAAATCAGCGTAATGCTCCTTATTATTCGAATATAAAACGAAATTATCTTTTCATCAAAATTCAAATTCGCTACATTAGCTCAAACAATTTTACCCTATGAAAAAGCAATTAATTACTTTTCTATCGCTACTTTTTATTCTATGCTATTCCGTTAAAGCACAAAGCCCAGAACGTATTAAATATCAAGCTGTAATTCGTGATGCCTCCTCCAATAATATATTGGCAGAACAAAATGTAGGCATGCTAATTAAAGTTATACAAGGAAGTATTACGGGTACTGTTATTTATGAAGAAGCCCACAATTTAACGACTAATACTTTTGGTTTAGTTAATCTAGAAATAGGAGATGGGACTATTAATTCAGGTTCTTTCTCAAACATTGATTGGGCAAATGGTCCATTTTTTATTGAAACATCAATAGACAAAGATGGAGGCACCAACTACTCCATACTAGGAACTAGCGAATTATTAAGTGTACCATATGCTTTATATGCCGACGAAGCAGGGAATAACTTTTGGGATAAAAACAATTCCGATATTTTTTACAATGACGGTAATATAGGCATTGGTACTTCTATGCCCGAAACATACATACATGTGTCTGGACCTAATGCTCGAACCTTAATGGATGCCAATGGGATTAGTTCTTCTACTGGTCATCAATTCCGTTCTTTTCGAGGGTCTACTGGTAGTACCACAGAGGGAGAATTTAGGCTTTATAACACCAACAAATTTGTTTTTAATCGAGGGTTTGTTCCCAACCAAACTGAATTAGTAACGATTGATTTGCCTACGGGGAATGTTGGTATTGGGACGCTCGACCCCGAAACATACATACATGTGTCTGGACCTAATGCTCGAACCCTAGTGGATGCCAACGGCATTAGTTCTTCTACTGGTCATCAATTCCGTTCTTTTCGAGGGTCTACTGGTAGCACCACAGAGGGAGAATTTAGGCTTTATAACACCAACAAATTTGTTTTTAATCGAGGGTTTGTTCCCAACCAAACTGAATTAGTAACGATTGATTTGCCTACGGGTAATCTTGGTATTGGAACACTAGACCCAGCAGCAAAAATTGAAGTTACGGGAGGAGATATTTATATAGAAGATGTCAATAAAGGAGTAATTATGACTTCTCCAGACGGGCAATGTTGGAGAATGACTGTTGATAATTCAGGGGCAATGATAACGACTTCTGTTTCTTGTCCTCAATAATAAAAACTAATAAAGGATAATTAATGGGAGTTCCCATTAATTATCTTTTAAATAATTTCTTAACCCATTTTTGTCTTAAGGCTTCTAAATCATCCGATAGATTAAAATAAAGAATACTTGGAATATAAATAAGCGTTATTATTATCGAATTTATGATGATGTCAATAAAAGGGTTTCCCGTTTTAGGCACGAATAAAGTAACACTATAAGCGACTAATCCGATTAAAAACACCCCTATCATGCTCCAGGTTAACGGCTGCATTTTAAATTTTACCAGTACAAAAATGTGCTTGAGTAAATTATAAATAAACATAGAAGAAAAAGTAGCTAGTGCCACACCTATAACGCCAAATTTAGGGATAAAAACTAAGTTGAAAACAATGTTTAGAAAAGCTAATAATAAGGTTATATAAAAACTAAAGCGGTATAGCTTTGAATAAATAATAATTTGAGAATTTATACCTGTCATCATATCTATAATCTTCGCTAATCCAAGTATCAACACAATATACTTTCCTGCAATATAATCTTCCCCATTTGGCATAATTTCAAAAAGTAAATCAATTGACCCCCAAATCCCCACTAAAAGAAATAATCCTGTTACTAATAAATTGAGTGATGTTTTTTTATATAAAGTAGCAACTTCTGGCAATTTATTTTCTTGCATCAATACCGCAACAATTGGAGAGGTTATATTAAAAACTGATTTTAAAGGAATAGCTACTACTGTAGCAATAAATAAGGCTATCGTATAGATGCCTACATTCGTCATATCAATCATCAATCCGACCATGTAGGTATCAATTCTCGTGGCGAGCAATTGTCCCATCCCACCTAGTAAAGAATAACCAGAAAAATTTCTAATCTCTTTAACTAATTGTTTATCAAAATATTTAAAATTTGGTCGAATATCTAAAACGCCTAAGGAGAATAGATAAATTATTAAAAATAAGGCATTGAGTGCGTAGGCTAAAACTAAATTTATTAAAAATTGTCCAAAGGTAGTATATCCTAAATAATAAAAAATAGCAACTGCTGGAACGGCTATCTTTAACCATAAATTATTTAAAATTTCGGGGACAACAATCAACTTGTAATTGGAAACATACCTTGTTAGTATATTAATAAAAATTAAACAAACTATTAAACAAGGAACTAAATACAAATATTGATTTAATAGCAATTCATCTTTGTGACCGCTATAACTATCGTATATTTCTCCCTTGAAAACCAAACAGACTAAAAAGAAAATAATAAAAGCTATTAGTGGAAAAGACAGCAGAAAAAATAAAAAACCATTATTTTTCTTCGATTTTTGTTCAAAAATAGAAAAAAATCTTACCGTAACGGCATCCAATCCTAGCAATAAAAAAGGAAATACCAAAAATGCAATGGACAATAAGTATCTATAAAATCCTAATTCCTTTGCAGATAACACATAGGTATATATGAACAATGTGTTTATTAGTCCAAGCAATGTTGCTGCCAACGATACGATACTATGTTTTAGTCCTTGTCTTAAAATTACACCCATATATAAAAAATCGGAAAACTAGCCTAAAACATTCATCTTATTGCTGTTTTCTTATTGTTGTTGTTTGTTAAGTAATGACGAAAAAATTGAAAGATAGTTTTTTACGTTCTAGTATAACCTATTTCAGTTACTATATGTTACTTTATTAGTATAGCTTAACTTTCCATTTGCAACTCCAAACAGAATCAAGGGAACTTCATTTTAGTTCCCCAATTTGAAACACCTTATAGAGAAGAAACGTTAGGACTTTTATATATTCTTAGAAAAATAAGGGTTTACTAAATTTCGTTATATATATCTTTCACTTATTCTACCTCATGATATCTAATATTTTATCCTTTTTAACTCACCATACTCCATCTTTAGCAAAGGTACTCGTAAATTTCATTAGTGCATATCGTGGTGAAGGGATTAAAATATTGTATCAAGAAAATCTTTGGTTTCACAAAACTAAGCTTTTTGATTATTTCGACTTTACACCAAAATTTACTTTAGGGAATAAAAAATTAAAATGGATGATGGAGGAGATCTATTTTAAATTCTATACACCCAAAGAAGGAGATGTTTGCATAGATATAGGTGCAGGAATTGGGGCAGAAAGTATTTATCTTTCTAAAAAAATTGGTCAATCTGGTGTCGTACATTCTATCGAAGCAGCCCAACAGACTTACGATGTTTTAAAGAAAAATTTAGCTACTAATGATTGTACCAATGTAAAGTGCCATCAAATAGCTATTTCTAATAAAGCAGAATTTGTAAGTATCGATAATGATATTAGTCGGCATATAGAAAACAGAGTCTCTAATCAAAGAGGCAGTTCAACTATTCAAGTTAAAGGATTAACGATGGATG
The DNA here is from genome assembly GCA_964392805.1 of uncultured Saprospiraceae bacterium. Classification (GTDB taxonomy): domain Bacteria; phylum Bacteroidota; class Bacteroidia; order Chitinophagales; family Saprospiraceae; genus JAFMDF01. The sequence continues at coordinate 12,482 of CAYMSC010000038.1, read as the reverse complement.
GTTTTTTAAAAGAACAAGGACTTTCTAAAGTTGATTATATAAAAGTTAATATAGAAGGAGCAGAACAATTATTAATTGAAGCTTTTGACTCCATTGCCAATGTAAAGTGCGTAGCAATTTCTTGCCATGATTTTTTAGGCAAAAGAGAAAATAATGATTGGCTTTTTACTCGAACTAAAATACATCAATTTTTAATAGACAATAACTTTGAAGTTCATTCCCAAAATACAGGAATCGATTATTTAGATGATTGGTTATATGGAATTAATAAAAACTGATAGCAGATAATAATTACTTAACTTTGAGCATTCTCTTATCATTATAGTTCGCAATAAATTATTTCCCTTAATAGTTAAGAAGTAAATATTTAAAATTATGAAAGCAGTAATCCTAGCAGGTGGTTTAGGTACTAGACTTCGACCGTTTACAGAAACTATTCCCAAGCCATTATTACCCATTGGGGAAAAGGCAATTCTCGAAATTCAAATTGAACGTCTAAAAAAATATGGCTTCGACCAAATATATTTAGCCACCAATTATAAGTCTGCTTATATTGAAAATTTCTTTGGAGATGGTAGTCGTTATGGCGTAGAAATAACCATTAGCAAAGAAGATAGCCCACTTGGTACAGCAGGGCCACTGAAATTGTTGGAAGATAAATTAGATGAACCGTTTGTCGTAATGAATGGGGACATTCTTACCCTAATTGACTTCAAAAAACTATATGATTTTGCTACTAGTAAATCTACTTTATTAACATTGGCTATTAAAAAAGAAATTACTCCTTTCCAATTTGGAAACATTTTCTTTGATGGGGATTTTGTTACAGGGATAGAAGAAAAACCTGACTTGGTTAATTATATTCTTGCAGGTATTTATGTAATGCACCCTGATATTTTAAAGCAAATTCCTGAAGGCGAATATTTTGGGATGGACCATTTAATCAGTAAATTATTGGACCAACAAGCTCCAATTTCTAAGTATGAAATGAAGGAATATTGGTTAGATATAGGAAGAGTAAAAGATTATGAGAAAGCACAAGAAGTTTATAAAGAACATTTCAAACAAGAAGCATGAAAAATATATTATTAACAGGGGCGGCAGGATTTATTGGCTCACATTTAGCAGAACTTTTAGTTAGCGAAGGCTATAATGTCAAAGTTCTTATTCGGTATAATTCTAAGAATAATTGGGGATGGTTGGAAGCATCTACTATTAAAAATGATATTCAAATCGTTACGGGTGATGTCAGAGATTATGATTGTGTTTATGATGCGATGAAAGGATGTGATTCCGTTTTTCATCTTGCTGCTCTAATCGGCATACCCTATTCTTACGTTTCTCCTTTAGCCTATATTAGGACAAATATTGAAGGGACTTATAATGTGTTACAAGCTGCAAGGGCTTTAGAATTAGATAATGTAGTAGTTACTTCAACTAGTGAAACCTATGGTTCTGCGCAGTATGTTCCAATTGATGAAAAACATCCATTAGTTGGTCAATCTCCCTATTCTGCAACCAAAATTAGTGCAGACCATTTAGCTATTAGCTATTTTAGGTCGTTTAATTTACCTGTAAAAATAGTTCGCCCTTTTAATACTTATGGTCCAAGACAATCTGCTCGAGCTATTATACCTACTATTATCACACAAATTTTGGACGGAAAAGAGCAAATTAAATTAGGTAGTTTAACGCCAACTCGTGACTTTACCTATGTTAAAGATACGGCACTTGGATTCCTAAAAATTGCTAAGTCCAACCTCAATGGACAAGCAACAAATATTGGAATGAATATGGAAATTTCTATGGGAAATTTGGCTAATTTGATTGCGGAATTGATGAATAGTAATGTAGAAATTATTGCTGACCCTGATAGAATTAGACCCGCTAAAAGTGAAGTAAATAGATTGTATTGTAATAATGAAAAAATTATTAAGGAAACAACTTGGCGCCCTAATTATAATCTAAATTCTGGATTATCAGAATCAATTGAATGGTTTTCGAAAAAAATGAAATATTATAAATCTGATATTTACAATATATAGGAATGAAAGTATTAATTACTGGAGCTCAAGGGTTTACAGGAAAAAAACTAATTGAATCACTTAAAAAAACACAACCAACTATTGAATTGTATGAAACAGGATTACTACCCGAAAATCGCCCTAATTTCTTTCCTTTAAACTTACATGACCAACAAAAAGTATTTGATTTAATTAATACCATCAGACCTAATCAAATTTATCATTTAGCAGGTTCTTTCACCAATAATTATACTACGGATTATCAAAATAATGTAGAAAGTACTCGGTATATTTTAGAAGCTATTCGTCAACTAAAATTATCAACTAAAGTTTTATTAGTTGGTAGCGCCGCTGAATATGGTAATATTTCAGCAGCAGAAAATCCTATCAATGAAGCCCACCCTCTAAGACCCATTTCTAATTACGGACTCACCAAAGTTATGCAGCTTGAACTAGCTCAATATTATGTTCGGAAACATAATTTAGCCATTGTTATTGCAAGAACTTTTAACTTAAAAGGTAAAGGGTGTTCTCCAAAATTATTTGTGGGACGAATTAATCAACAAATTGAAGCTATCAAATCCCAAAAAGCGGAGTATTTGTCCCTCTTTAATTTAGATGGAATTAGAGATTATATATCTGTCGATAAAGCAGTAAACTATTATCAACTCCTTATGGAAAAAGGCGAAGCTGGAACCGTTTATAATGTAGGTACTGGCATTCCGACTTCAATTAAAGATTTACTTATAGAATTATTAGAAGAAGCAGAATTACCTTTCTCTGTCGTTAAAGTTGAAAATAAGCCAAGTACAGGCGTTAAAGCGATATATGCAGATATTAGTAAATTAACTCTATTGGAAAAATCAACAGTGTGGAAAGAAGTTTAAGCAACTAACTCTTCTTCATCTTTTACTATTGTCGTATTTTTATTGACTAAAATTTGCAATAACTTTTTTGCTCTAATTTCTGGTGTATAATACTTTTTAATCTTTTCTCTTGCAGCTACTCCTACCTTATCATCCTCGCTATCTAAAGCCATTTTCACCATACTGACGGCAGTTTCTATAGCTCTTTCTTTCATCACATAACCAATTTCTCCTACAATTTCTGGCATCCCTCCTGCCGAAGAAACAACTGGAATACACTCAGATAACATCGCTTCACAAACCACACTTGGAAATCCTTCTGTCAATGAAAACTGAGTATATACCTTTGCCCTCGAATAATAATGGGCTAATTGGTCTAAAGTAAATCTACCTGATAAAATTTCTACATTGTCTGGTGCTTTTAAGAGATGTTTGCTGTTATTCATATCTCTAAACAGCACAAATTTTTCATCAGGCATGCGACGCGCCACTTCCATTAAAAAATCTAAGCCTTTAATTTTTATTCTTGTCAAACTCATAAAATGAGACACGCACAAAACAAATCTTTCTTTTGGATGGTCTCTTCTCCACTGGCTTGCCTTATAACCAATGGGTATCACATATTTCTCTCCTTTTATCTTGGGAATTAATTCATGCAATGTTACCAATAATGATTTATCTACTGGTAATAAACAATGTGCATTTCTAATAGCTACTTTTGTAATATATCCTCTAATCGGATGATCATATACCCCATAATTCAACTCAGGGATATGCACTGCATCAGAACCACCAATAATTAAATAACTTTTTTTATGGAACAACCGAGCAAATAACACAGGAAAAAAGGCATGAAAATCGCCAAACCATATAAAAATTATGTCTGCCTTCCAGATATGTTTTAATAAAAAGAAAAATTGTCTGACTAGATAAAAACCTAATTGGATTCCTTTTGCTCCTTTTTGGTCACAAGAGATGACATTAAAATGTTGCTGAAAAAGATGCTCATCTTTTCCTGCAAATGTACTCTCTCCCTTCTTAAAAAATAGCATATTTTTCTTCAAAATAGTACCTCTTTATAATGCTTCAAAAATTAGTTAACTTCGCCCCCAAAATAAGATTAAATTGGTATTGAAATCAAAAAAATAGAAAATAAACAACTGTCTTCTTTTTAATTACGTAATAGTAATAGAATTGTTGATTGTTTCCAAACGAATTAAAAAAGATAGAAGATTCAATTAAGTAACGGCAAAACAATAACTTGAACATCTAGGACGGCTTCTTTTGCTCCTATTTTCACTTTAAAATCGGTCATAGTATCAACAATACTCCCTCTTTTAAAGAAAAACTAGAACCAAAATAAGCTCGTCCAGATGACCAACTTATTATTTCGTCGTTACTAAATACTTTTTTCTTTTGGATTATATCATTTTTTTGTACTACCCTTTTTTAAATTAAATCTACTCTATTTGAGTATTCTTCAAAAAATAAAATATTTACAAAGCTTCCCTTTTCCTGTCATGGTAAAAAAGGTAAAAAATGTCTTAGTTAGAAAAATAACTGATAAGAAACATCAAAAAGTTGCCCTTGAAACGGACCATCGTGCAATTGACAATTATTCCATCCCCTACCAATACCTAAAAGCAAAAAATCTCAAAGAAATAGGCATCCCTCCCAAATTGCAACAATACCTTACAAAAAAATTCCTACATCATCGTTTCGATTTATTAGGCAGTGGTTGGGTGAAAAATAATTACACCACCCAAGCTTGTGGCCTAGAAAACTACCAATACCAGCATAATTTACCGATTGAAAATTATGATAAAAAGGGCGATTGGTTAAATCAAGTAATGCTTGATAGTCATTTAACTACGGCTAAAGCCTATTGGCAAATCATTAGCACTACCCTACCCGATTACGAACCTATTGACTGGCAGAAAGATTTTAAGTCTGGCTTTCGTTGGAGTGCCAAACACTGGTATAAGGCGCAGCGGACTTTAATGAATGGGCATATTGGCGTAGACCTAAAAGTACCTTGGGAATTGGGACGTTTGCAACATTTACCACAGTTAGCCTTTTTTGGCTTAGCAAAAGAAGCCGATAAAAATCGGTTGATTCAAGAATTTAAGTGCCAAGTTTTAGATTTTTTTATGACTAATCCTATCGGTATGGGCGTAAATTTTAACTGTCCGATGGATGTTGGGATTCGTGCCGCTAATATTTTGGTGGCTTATGATTTATTCCGAGACCTTGATGCAACCAATATTTTAGATGACCAATTTGAGACCATTCTAGCCGCTAATATTTATCAACATGGTCGACATATTTTAGAAGATATTGAATACAGAGAAGGATTGACCTCTAATCATTATCTAGCCAATATTGCTGGCTTATTATATATCGCTGCTTACTTAAATCGCACCGAAGAAACGGATAAATGGTTGGCGTTTTCTGTACAAGAATTAGTGCGAGCAATGGACCGCCAATTTTTTGAGGATGGTGGTAATTTTGAAGGATCTACGGTTTATCATCGACTAAGTGGTGAAATGATGGTTTATGGGGCAGCTTTGATACAAGCATTAGATGCGGATAAAAAAAGAGCACTTTCTGCTTATAAAACATCACCTTGGATATACGAAGCACCTCTTTTCAAACTGGATAAACAGGTTTACGACGTGGATAATCCAAGCGTTTTACCTCAAAGATTTTTTGATAAATTAGGTCGTGCTGCCTATTTTACCCAAGTGATTACCAAACCAACAGGGGAAGCACCTCAATTTGGGGATAATGACAGCGGTCGCTTTTTTAAATTTACGCCAACAGGTCAATTTTTAGCAGGTAAAACCGCTATCAAAAAATATAAAAACCTTAGTAATAGGTATGCTGAACTTTATACCGACGACCAATATTGGGATGAAAACTATTTGGATTTAAGTGCTTTCTTGACTAGTTGTGGTGCTTTCTTCGGTATAGAGCACTGGCAAAAACATCCATTAGAACGACAAATTATTCAGCAGTTAATCGGTCCTAATGCTTTTGGATTTTCGCCTAAGGAACCAATCAAGTTAGGGAAATTAGCTAGTTGGACACCATCAGATTTCCCTTATAACAAAGAGACGATTTTATCCGCAGAAAATAAAATCTCCTCGACTCCTTTGACAAAAGGGCTTACTTTAGAAACTTTTGATATATTTCAAATATATGTCTTTCGTTCTGAACGTTTATATCTATGCATCGGAGGAATTGGAAACGACAAACAGCATCACTCTTGGGGACATATGCACAACGATAAATTATCTTTTGAATTAATGATTGACGGAAAAGATGTAGTCGTTAATCCTGGTACTTATTTGTATACCCCGATTCCTAAAAGAAGACTAGAGTTTAGAAATACTGCTGCCCATAATACCTTGGTGGTTGAAGGAGTAGAACAAAATGAATGTCCTAGCGGAAATTTAGGTTTGTTCAACATGAAACATCAAACAAAAGTTGAATTATTGGAAGTTACTCATCTGGGGATTACGCTTCGCTTAACTTATAGAAGTATTCAGCAGCTAAGAAAAATTGAAATTCTAGAACAGGCAATAAAAATATCGGATTATTCTTCCGTTCCTTTTACGCCCTATTTTAATCGTTTTGACCTATATTCTAACGGATATGGGAAGTGGGTTCGTTCCTAAAATAAAACAATACCATTGAAAAAATTACTCATCATAACCTATTATTGGCCGCCAGCAGGTGGTGGCGGTGTCCAACGTTGGATGAAATTCACCAAGTATCTCCGAGAATTTGGTTGGGAACCCGTGATTTATACTGTTTCTAATGGTGAATATCCCGTAGTCGATGAAAGTTTATTAAAAGAGATTCCAGCAGATGTCGAAACTATAAAAACGCCTATATGGGAGCCTTATAGTTTTTATAAACGATTTACTGGTCGAAAAAAGGGAGAGCGAGTATACTCTGGTTTTATTAATGAAAATAAAAAAGAGAGCTTTACGCAAAAAGTCTCTGTTTTTATCCGAGGTAATTTCTTTATCCCAGATGCTCGAAAATTTTGGATTAGCCCTTCTATTAAATATTTACGAAAGTATTTAAAAAACAATCCAGTCGATGCCATGGTTTCTACGGGCCCACCTCATACGACCCACTTGATAGCAATGGGTGTCAAAGAAAAAATCAATGTGCCTTGGGTTGCCGATTTTAGAGACCCTTGGACCAATATAGATTTTTATGACCAATTGAGATTGAGTGATTGGGCGGATAAGAAGCATCGTCGATTAGAGAAAGAGGTTTTAAAAAAGGCGGATAAGGTGGTTACCGTTAGTTGGAGTTGGGCGGATGATTTTCGACGGATTGGCAATCGGCAAGATGTGGAAATTATTACTAATGGCTACGATGAAGCAGATTTTGCAGGAGCAAATCCTGCTTTAACCAAGAAATTTACTATCTGCCATATCGGTTCTATGAATAAGGATAGAAATCCGCTGGCTTTGTGGACTTCCTTAAAGCAACTTGTAACTAACGATGCTAATTTCAAAGAAAAATTAGAGATTGTCTTAGTCGGTCAAGTAGATTTTAGCATCCTACAAACGATTGAGAAAAATGGCTTAACGCCTTTTTTGACAAAAATTGATTTTATGCCACACAGCGAAGTGGTCAAAGAAATCAGAAAAATGCAATTATTATTATTGCCAATCAATGATACCCCGAATGTCGCTGGGGTATTACCAGGTAAATTATATGAATATTTAGGAGCCAAAAGACCTGTTATTTGTTTGGGTCCAGAAAGTAGTGATTCTGCTAAAATTATTGAAGAAACAAAGGCTGGAATAAGAGTAGGTTATGAGGAATCTAAACGATTAACTGTTTACCTTAAAAATGCTTTTAAAATTTTCCAAGAGACGGGAGAAGTAAAGGTAAATAATGAAGGGATTCTAAAATATTCTCGCAAAAATTTAGCGAAAGCTTATAGTGAATTATTGAATACGTTGACAGCATAAGTTAATGACAACTCAGGCTGACCGATAATTGCTCTTCATAAACGTCAAAACTTGTCTCGCATGGCTATGGGATTTAATTGGTAACCTTGGAAATAAATAATGCATATTGAGACTAGCCTAAGTGCTTCCAGCCCGTACAGGCTACCGATTACCCATAGAATAAATGGTTCTTTGGCAATTTTTGTATTCCGTTCAGTTGGTTGATTTCAGTCAACCTGTAATTCTAAGTCTTCAGGAAGTCGACCAACCGTTCTACTTTTGCAAAAATTGTCAAAGAACCGAATAAATTTAATAAAAAGTAACCCCATTTTATACACCACAATTAGTGCCGCTAGGTACTCAACATGGGTAATTAAAAGGAATATAAAGCTGTTTGGGCCTGCCGTAGGTACGTAACATGGATGGGTTTGAAACGGATGTTACGTACCTACGGTACGATTAAATTTGGTCTGTAACCTTATTTACTTACTTGTATCTCCAAATTATTTCTTCTTCCGCTTCTTCGTCTTTTTTATAGTAGCTTTTGTTTTCTTAGTCGCCACTCTAGTTTTCGCTTGGCTAGCAGCCAACTCCATTTCAGCAGGTATTCCTTTATAGTAAGCTAAAAATTCCTTTCCTAAAAAACCAAAAACCAATAATAATAACAAAATAGAAGAAGCATAGGAAATCATTTCTCCAGTATTATAAGTAGAGGGTGCAAATTTGAATTCTATTTTGTGTTGTCCCGCAGGTACTTTTAAGGCCCTCAAAATATAATTAGCTCTAACATGGTCTACTGGCGAACCATCAATGTAAGCTTGCCATCCTTTATTCGGACCATACCAAACTTCCGAAAAAATAGCTAATTGCTCACTAGTTGCATTGGATTGATAGGTCAAATGAGTTGGCAGATAGTCTGTTAAACCAATCGTTCCATTTTTTTGTGGGTCAAAACCACCAATATAATTACCAAATTCGCTATCTAATACTACCGCTTGGTTGGCAGGGTCTATCGTGCCTAAAGCACCTATTTCTTCATTAGGCGTAGTCGCTTTTTGAATACTTTCGACAAACCAGGCAGTTCCTAAAGCACTAGGGTTTTGTTGGACTTGTTGCTCTCGGGTAATAAAATATTTGGTATTCAACATGCCCAAAACATTTTGATTGCCTCGCGAAATGTATTGATCTATCAAATCTTGGATTCGTTGTAGTTTAGCTGGATGGTATCCTCCTATTGTATTGTGGTAATAGGAGGTACTGGAATTATTGAAGGTATTAACCGCCATATCAAATACTCGGTAGTGACCTCTTCTCTTTAAACTCCAATTGTCAGCATTGCTTTCAGCGTTAAAATCGACCCCTTCTGAGGCATATATTTGTTGGTCTGCCGCTCTAAAAGGGAACGGTTGTTCGTTCGTATTTGGTGCTTTCTGAAAACTATCACTATCTATATAACGCTTACCAATGGTCCACAAATCACCAATCATTATCACTCCTAAAGCTGCTAAGGCTATCGTTTTATTAATTTTTTCTTGAATAAATGCCCATACTAATCCCGCTCCTAATGCCATAATTAATAAAGACCGAAGTGCATCATTTCTCAACGCTTCTTTTCTATCATCCACAACCGCATTCAAATCGTAGCCGGCACTTGCCAGTCTTGCATCTCCTGCGTTCGAAAAATCAAATATGGATGGTCCGACAAAAGCAAAAAATAATAGAAAAACGCCCATTCCTATCGCACTAAATTTGAGTGCATTTAATAGTTTTTCTTTATCTACGGTGGTGCTAAAAATCTTGTTTAATGCCAAAGCCCCCATCAAACAAAAGAAAACATTGGTGATGCCTAAGATAGAACTCGGTGCTCGAAATTTGCTGTATAATGGAAAATAATTAAAAATAGGTTCATTTAATAAGTTGAAATTTTTACCCAATGATAGTAACATTGTCAACAGAATGGCCGCACTTAAAGACCATTTGATTCTTCCTTCTATCAACCAAAAACTCATTAGAAAAAAGAAACTGATGAGTGCACCAAAATAAGCTGGTCCAGCCGTGGAAGGTAAAGCCCCCCAATATAAAGGTGCTCTAAAATTATTGCCCAAATTAGCCCCTTTACTCCGTAAGTCTTTGTACAAATTAGAGGAGTTTGATAATTTTTCTGCCGAACCTCCTCCTACTGCTCTAGGAATGACTATTGCCAACAAATCTAACCAACCATTACTCCACTGCATCGCATAATTGTAAGCTAACCCTTCTGTTTCACTACTACTACTAGCCGTTATATTACTAGCTTCCGTCTTTAAAATGGGGGCTCCCCTCATCGTATCTTGTCCATACTCATAACTCGTTAATAATTTAGAAGCGGAAGTACCTAAAGCTAAAACGGAACAAAGTGCCAAAACAGCACTACCCATTGCAAAAGATTTGATGTTTCCAGATTTAATCGAAGTAATCAATTGTGCCAATACATAGAAACCAAGACCTATCCCCAAATAATAAGTCATCTGAGGGTGATTAGTTCCTATATTTAATGCCATACCTAATAGAAATACGACACCTCCTAAAATCAATTTCTCTTTATAGGCTAATACCACCCCTGCAACTACTAAAGGTGCATAGGAAATTGCTCTAAATTTTGAGGTATGCCCTGCTTCATACAACACAAAATTGTTGGTCGTGAAACCATAAGCAAGTGCCCCAACTATGGCTACCCAAGGATTCACTCCAAGTGCAATCAACATGATATAGAAACTCAAAAAACTGACAAAAAACCAACTGATAGGGTCGCCTATATTTAATTGCATTAATGGCTCTATAAATCGTCTTATTAAATTTCCTTTTTGAGGAGATGCAATCTGATAACTCGGCATTCCGCCAAACATAGCATTGGTCCATAAGGCACTTTCCCCTGTGATTGATTTATAATCATTCATCTCTTTTATCATTCCTTTTCCTTGCTCAATATCTCCTTGTCGAATTACCTCCCCTTGAATTTGAGGACTAAAATAAATAACAGAGACCACTAAAAAAATGACAATGGCTGCTAAATGTGGAAGTGCTTTTTTGAATAAATAAGAACCCATTTTCTGGTTTTTTATGTAAATATCGGTTGATTGACTACAAAATTTTCCCAAAGATAATAGAATATTCTACTATGTAAAATAGGGAATTCGATTACCTCTGCAATTTACGTTCTTAAAGGTTAAAGGTTGGTTAATTGCTTTTAAAAATAAAAAAATTGCTTTTTAGGGATGATAAAAAAATTTGTGCATGTTTCCTTTTATTCTGCTAAACAATATATTATCTTACCTCCATTATACACAAACACAAAATCTTTTTTTATGAAAACAGCTTATTATTTTATCATTCCTTTTTTCATTTACTCTTTAAACGTATTAAATGCCCAAAAAGGCATATCTGTAGAAACTCTCCAATTAAGTACTAGCCAAGAATCTTCTGTTAAAATAGATTATGGGAATAGCGCTAATAGCGTCGAATCCTATGGATTACATATCGAAGGAGCAACTTTGACTAGTGGACAAAAAGGCGGACTTTATGGCATTATCGCTAACACTGCTTCTGATTATAGCGTTCATAAAGGGAAAACGCTTGGACGCTTAGCCTTATCAAAAACTTTTTCTGGAGATGCTTTTTTTATTGGAGCAGGAGGACATGCTGAAACAACCCGATTGGCTAATTCAAACGGTCTTTTCTCTAGGGTGATTGGTGGAGATTTTTCTGTTTTGCCTACTACCGATGTTACTCCCTCAGGAGATAAATTTTGGATTGCTGGTGTCAGAGCAGTACTTGGAGGCACTATCAATTATACAAGAACCAGTAATTCTCTTGGCGCTTTTGCTGCGGTAGTGGCGATAGATGATAGTCAAGGTACTGCTGAATCATGGGCAGGCTACTTCCAAGGAAAATCCTATTTAAGTGATAAAACGATAATTGGAACCACTACCATTCCAACAGCGGCAAGCACCTTTGATGTCAGCAATTTTAATCTTTTTGTTACTGGTGGTATCTTGACAGAAGAATGTTTAGTAGTTACTCAAGACCAATGGGCAGATTATGTTTTTGAGGATAGTTATAAACTCCAACCACTGACTGAAGTTGAGCAGTTTATCGAAAATAATGGTCATTTGCCAAATATTCCCGCTGGTGAGGTATTAGATAAAAATGGTATTCCCTTAGCGAAAATGACGATTCTTCAACAAGAAAAAATTGAAGAATTATTTTTACATAGCATCCAATTAAATAAAGAAAATCAGGCTTTGAAAGCAGAAAATAAAGCTTTGAAAAATAGATTGGACAAAATAGAGCAGCGGCTCTTAGCTTTGGAGAAATAATGTAATTTCCATTTTTTTAATAAAAATGAGGCTGTCTCATCAATAGCATCGCCAATTTTGAATTTTGAATGGATAAATTTTGATAATTATACATTTATTTTTAACGATATTCATTATTCAAAATTGGCGAACATATTAAGTTTATCGTAGCTCTGGAAATAAATAATGCATATTGGAAATAGCTAAGAGCTTCCAGAACTTGAAGTTCTATCCATTGCCCACAGAATAAATTTAATGAAAAGTAACCCCATTTTATAC
>CAYMSC010000037.1:0-23615 GCA_964392805.1 uncultured Saprospiraceae bacterium | reverse complement strand
CTAGACGATATTTTAAATATTTTCTTAATATCAGTTTTTCACCTGACTATCTATCTATATATTATAGGAGCATGTTTAAAATTCCATTAATTGGCTAATACCTCTTATGATTTTGTTGTCATATAATTTTTCTCTTATTTTCCTTAATTTGCAGCCAGAAACAAAAATCTTGTTATATGATTAAAATTATTAAACTTTCACTTGAGTATATTCCATTTGCCATCGCTGCACATATTGTAGAAACAGAGATAGGCCCTATCTTAGTGGAAACAGGTCCTCATTCGACTTTGCCCGTTTTAAAAGCAGGCTTAGCTCAACATGGTTATAAAATGGAAGATATAAAACATGTCTTTCTCACCCATATCCATCTGGACCATGCTGGAGCGGCTTGGGCATTCGCTGAAAAGGGAGCCACCGTCTACATGCACCCATTTGGGGAAAAACATATGGCAGACCCTTCTAAATTAATTGCTTCTGCCAAAATGATCTATAAAGATAAAATGGATATGCTTTGGGGTACCTTAAAACCCATCCCTGCTGCACAAATTGTAACCGTCTCTCATGGAGAAAAATTCACTATCGGTGGGGTAGAAATTATTTGCTGGAATACACCAGGGCATGCCGTACATCATTGCTCCTTCCAAATTGGAAAATCGCTCATTGCAGGAGATGTGGCTGGTGTCAAAATAGGTGAGAATGGAATGGTTGTCGCCCCTCTTCCTCCACCAGATATTAATATTGAGCATTGGATGAATTCTATCAACTTGTTAGAATCTTTAGATATTGATACGCTTTATATTGCTCATTTTGGAAAAGTAACCAATGTAATCAATCATTTGACTGCACTTAGAGTACTTCTATGGGATTGGGCCAATTGGATGCTTCCTTATTATCAAGATAAAACACCTCCTGCGGAAGTTGTTCCTAAATTTGCTGCTTATGTCAACCAACAATTAATAGATAGTGGTGTCTCCAAAGAAGATATGATTGTCTATGAAAGTTCAAATCCTTCTAATATGGGTGTTTTCGGATTATTAAGATATTGGAAAAAGAAATTAGAAAAGTCAAAATCATGAAAAAAATAAATAGAAAAAATTTCTTAAGAAAGACTGCTTTAGGCACACTTACCTTATCTACGGTAGCCGCAGCATGTGGTGGAACAGCCGAACAAACGAATACAGACGGTAGTCCTGCGATTAATACGGGTAAAAAATATCGCTGGAAAATGGTGACAACTTGGCCGCCTAATTACCCAATTATTGGGGAAGGTTTAGAAAAAATGGCAGCGTGGATTGAAGAGATGTCTAACGGGCGAATGAAAATCAAAGTGTATGGAGGCGGGGAGTTAGTTCCAGCTTTAGAAGCTTTTGATGCCGTCAGTAGTGGAACAGCAGAAATGGGACATGGCGGGTCTTATTATTGGGCAGGAAAAGCACCTGCTGCTCAATTTTTTGCGAGTGTTCCATTCGGAATGAATGCTCAACAAATGAACGCTTGGTTGATAAGTGGTGGTGGACTAGCATTATGGAGAGAATTATATGCTAAATTCAATTTAGTCCCTTTTCCTTGCGGAAATACGGGCGTACAAATGGGCGGTTGGTTTAATAAAGAAATCAATTCTTTGGCAGATTTGCAGGGGCTAAAGATGCGTATTCCTGGTTTTGGGGGTAAAGTCTTAGAAAAAGCTGGCGGTTCTCCTATTCTTGCACCAGGAAGTGAGTTGTATACTAATTTAGAAAGAGGCGTAATTGATGCAACAGAATGGATTGGGCCTTTTCATGATTATAAAATGGGCTTTCAAGATATTGCCAAATATTACTATGCACCGGGTTGGCACGAGGCAGGAACAAATTTAGAATTGTTCGTCAATAAGCCAAAATTTGATGCCTTACCAAAAGATTTACAAGTCATTATAGAAACGGCTGCTTTGCGCTATAATATCTGGATGTTATCAGAAATTGAAGCACAAAATAGTCTTTACTTAGATAAATTAGTCAAAGAGAAAAATATAGACATCCGTTTTTTCCCTGACGAAGTATTGGATAAATTAAGAGGATATACAGAGGAGATTTTGGCAGAAATTACAGCTAGTGACCCTTTTGCTAAAAAAGTATATGACTCTTATAATGCGTTTAGACAAAAAGCCAAAGCATGGGCTGCGGTAACGGAGAAGGTTTTTTATAATAAATTACAAAAGTAAAAAGCAGAGACTTTGTCGTTACTTAGCCTGATTTTCGGCAATTTAAGCCGTCAGCAGTATAATTAAGTGTTTGACAAAATGCGCTCTACTCTAAATTCAATATAGGGTTTTCTTATAAAAATAAATAGTAACTATTCAGAACCGAGAGTAGAGAATAGAGAACCGAGATTTATTTTTCGGAAATTTGACCATTTTTGAATCTATTAAATTAATATTTGCCGATACTAAGTCTCTTTTCTCTCAATGTAATGGTCTCTAATCTCTATTCTGAATAGTCACAATAAATAGTTAATAAAATAAAGGTTTTGAGCCACAAATCCCGATAGCTATCATGGACAAAAGGGAACAATCCCGATAAAAAATCGGGACACAAAAGACTTTTAAAACAACTCTTTTGTGGCTAACTTTTGTGTTCTTTGTTCCTTTTGTGGTTCAAAATAAATTTTATATGAAAACCCTTAAACTAAATATAAAAAGGGATAAGCATAATTAAACGCTTATCCCTTTTTTTATAAAAAAATTAGGTCGATTTTTATTAGGAATGGCCTATTTGCCGAAGGCTTTTAGTTTCTTTCCTGCATCTAAGATTTTATTAACCATTTCTACATCTGGTAAAGAAACTTCTTGTTCTTCAGGAGTATCCTGCCCTACCCCATACAAAGCATTATTATTGCTAGGTTGTGGATTAACTGTTCCTATGTAAGTATAAGCCGCAATGCTTGCAGTAGCAAGAAAGGCAAAAGCAATTATTTGAGTTTTCAATTTTTTCATAAGGAAATAGATTTAAGGGTAGTTGGGTAATTTCTTATAACATAAAGATACGTTAAAAGTATCTTAAAACGTACATTTATTCGACAATCCTATAAAAAAAGAGGATAATCGCTCTTTTATTAAAGATGAACAAAACAAATAAATAGTTGCATTGTGCCAAATATTTTACAAAAAAAAATATTTTCCTATTTTTAGGGACGCATTTTTCATTAGAAGGGACTCCTAAATTAATAAAAAATTGACACAAAATAGTTCATCAGATAAAAAATAAAGTCATGGTCTCTATCAATCGAATACCCAAAATCCTTTTCTTATCACTATTCGCTATTTGGATAATGGCTTGTGATGCTAAAATTGCTAAAACATCCACTACCAAGCAAACACCTAATATCCTTTTTATCCTAACAGATGACCAAGGTTGGGGCGACCTGAGTATCAATGGTAATAAAAATTTACAGACCCCTAATATTGACCAACTGGCTAAAAATGGGGCGACACTTGACCGATTTTATGTCAGTGCTGTCTGTTCTCCAACCAGAGCAGAAATATTAACGGGGCGGTATGCCGTCAGAAGTGGGGTTTATTCTACCTCCCAAGGTGGGGAACGAATTGACCTAGACGAAACTACCATTGCCGACCTATTCCAACAGGCGGGTTATAAAACAGGGGCTTTTGGAAAATGGCATAGCGGTATGCAATATCCTTATCATCCCAATGGAAGAGGTTTTGAAGAATTTTATGGTTTTTGTTCAGGTCATTGGGGCAATTATCTCAGCCCTATGTTGGAACATAATGGCAACTTGGTCCAAGGCGACGGTTTTTTGCCCGATGATTTGACCAATAAGACAATGGCTTTTATGGAAAAAAATAAAAACCATCCCTTTTTTGCTTATTTACCTTTAAATACTCCTCATAGTCCGATGCACATGCCACAAGCTTGGTGGGATAGGTTTAAAGACAAGGAATTAACCCACTTAGGAGATGGTAGAAGAAAAGAGCAAATAGAACATACCAAAGCAGCATTAGCTTTTGTAGAAAATATTGATTGGAATGTAGGTCGGCTAATAAAAAAACTGCAAGATTTAGGATTAGAAGAAAATACCATCATTGTTTATTTATCGGATAATGGCCCAAATGGGGCAAGATGGAATGGCAAGATGAAAGGTCAAAAAGGGTCGGTTGATGAAGGCGGTGTCCGCTCCCCTACTTTTATTCAATGGAAAAATAAAATTCCAGCAGGCACAAAAATTGAAACGATAGCTTCTGCACTTGATTTTTTGCCGACGCTGACTGATTTAGCAAGTATTGAATTTACGCCAAACAAACCTTTAGATGGCAAAAGTATCTCCCCTCTTTTAATGGACAAAAATACAAATTGGGAAGAAAGACTTCTTTTTAACTATTGGCGAAATAAACTCAGTGTTCGAAGTCAAAATTTTAGGCTAGGACATGAAGGACGACTCTTTGATATGACTCAAGACCCAGAACAACGAATAGATGTAGCCGATAAATTTCCAGCCATTTATAAAAAATTAAAAACGGCTCATAGAAATTGGTTAGCTAATATTGCTATAGAACTACCTAAAAAAGACGCCCGTTCTTTTCCTATTGGTCATCCTGATTACCATATCACCCAAATACCAGCAAGAGATGGTCATGCTTCTGGTACTATTCAACGGTCTAATCGCTGGCCCAATTGTTCTTTTTTTGAAAATTGGACCAATGTAAAAGATAGCATTGCCTGGGAGGTAGAAGTGGTGGCGGACGGTGATTTTGAAGTTATTATATACTATACCTGTGCGGAAGAAAATGTAGGAGGAACATTTGAGGTTCGTTTTCAAAATACAACTTTAGCAGGAAAAATTAAAGAAGTGCATGACCCACCTCTTTTGCAGGTTAACGCCTATCGTTATCCCAATGCAGAATCCTATACTAAAGATTTTAAACCGCTTAATCTTGGTAAGATAACTTTAGAAAAAGGGAAAGGCACACTAAGTCTAAATGCTCTAAACATCCCAAATAAGGAATTAATGGATTTTCGATTGATGTTGTTTAAAAAGATTTAAAACAAAACTTAGGAACGCGATAAAAATAAATGGAGATTCTCGTCGGACGATTAGTTAAATAAACGATTCATTTTAAGTGTTTTAGCTAATCGTTCGACTTTAAAGAATCTGCATTTATTTTTATCTTACTACTTAATACAGATGAAATTATACTATCCGCTCCTCATTATTTCTTTGGTAATAGCACTATCCGCTTGTCAAGATTCAAAAAATAAAACTATTGAAGATATCCCATCTAAAATAATAGAAACTGCTGAAAGTAAGACTGAACAGCATAGACCTATCTTCCATTTCACGCCACCCGAAAAATGGATGAATGACCCCAACGGAATGGTCTTTTACGAAGGCGAATACCATCTTTTCTATCAACACTACCCTGATTCAACCGTTTGGGGACCGATGCACTGGGGACATGCCATCAGTAAAGATTTGGTGACTTGGGAACATTTACCCATTGCGCTATATCCTGATGAATTGGGCTATATTTTTTCAGGTAGTGCCGTGATTGACTGGAAGAACACCAGCGGCTTTGGCAAAGAGGGTCAACCACCTATGATTGCCATTTTTACCCACCACGACCCCATAGGCGCAAAAGCACAAACCAAGACCTTTCAATATCAAAGCATCGCTTATAGCAATGATAAGGGGCGCACATGGACCAAATATGAAGGCAACCCCATCATACCTAATCCCGGTATCAAAGATTTTAGAGACCCTAAAGTTACCTGGGATGAAGATTCCGACCAATGGGTAATGGTTTTTGCCGCATGGGACCATGTTAAATTTTATGGTTCCCCAAACTTAAAAGATTGGACGCATTTAAGTGATTTTGGCAAAGAATGGGGGACGCATGCAGGTGTTTGGGAATGTCCAGATTTATTTCCACTGATTGTCAAAGGCAAAGGAGAAAAAAAATGGGTATTACTGCAAAGTTTAAATCCCGGTGGTCCGAATGGAGGTTCTGGGACGCAGTATTTTGTAGGGGATTTCGATGGCAAAAATTTCACCCTAGATGCTTCTTTTGCCGAAAAACTCCAACAAGACTCCGCTGTTTGGTTAGACTATGGGCGGGATAATTATGCAGGCGTTACTTGGTCAGATATTCCTGTTTCAGATGGTCGTCGGTTATTTATGGGCTGGATGAGTAATTGGGATTATGCACAGGTAGTGCCGACTGAAAATTGGAGAAGTGCTATGACCCTTGCCCGAAATTTAGTATTAAAAAAGACCTATTTAGGGTATCAACTTTTTTCTGAACCTGTGAAGGAATTAGCTACTTTAAATAAATCGACAACCAATTTTACCTATAATAGAGCTGGGCATTATTTACAAAATATTGCTAAAGACAAGAAGATACTTGGAAAAGTTACCTTAAATTTTTCTATTGACCATGGGAAAAAAAGTTTTGTCGCCTTAGAATTATCAAATAGTAAAGGAGAAAAATATTGGGTGGGTTATAATGCCTATGGCAACCAATTTTTTAGTGATAGAAAATTGGCTGGTAAAAAAACTTTTTCTAAAAAATTTGCCACCAAAATGCACCATGCACCTCGTTTCTCCAACACTAAAAATGTCGAAATGACCGTCTTTTTTGATAAAGCTTCTGCTGAATTATTTGCGGATAAGGGATGGACGGTTATGACAGATATTTTCTTTCCGAATGAAACTTTTAATCAACTTGATTTAAAAGTTGTCGATGCAGAACATTTTGTCTTACATGAATGTAAAATAGATTGGTTTTAAGGGATTTAGCTAGAAATAACGCAGCATAGCTAGTAGGATTTTAACACTGCCTGCTCCGATTTTTCATCGGAGGATTTAACGGATAAAGCGGTTACTTTATTAGACTTGCTCTAGGTCTCCGAAATTTCGGAGCAGGCTGTGTGCTTCTTTGCATAGGTTATTATTTTAGTTTTATCTAAACCAAATGATTCATTATTTTGTAAGGAACTGAAAGGAACTTTACTAAATTTAGCGAGTCTTTCAATTTTATTATGAAAAAAGCCCTATTCATTTTTGTTGCCATCCTTATTGGAAGTATTTTCAATTATGGTCATGCTTATACTTTTATGATTCGCTATAATCTAATGGTCATGCTATTTTTTGCCTTTATTGGTACTAGTTTTGATTTTAAAATTTTCAAAAAAAGTCATTATAAAATACTGGCTATCAACATATTATTTCCCATCAGCTTATATCTACTTTTGCGCCCTTTTCATCAGTTATTAGGAGAATTGGTATTTGTGCTAACCATTGTTCCTACTGCCGCCGCCGTCCCTGTAATAGCAGAAATGATGAAGGCGGACATTGGAATTACTACGGGTTCATTATTGCTTACTACCCCAATTATTGCCCTCTTATTGCCTTTTTTACTATCTTATTTGCTTGGTATCGGTGGAGATATTTCAGCCATTGATTTGGTACTCCCTATCCTCACTTTGGTATTTATTCCAATGATATTAAGTCAATCCATCAGATTTGTCCTCCCTAAATTAGGAGAGCAGTTATCAAAATGGAGTTTTATCGCTTTTCCATTATTTCTATTAAATATCGTCATTGCTTGTGGGAATGCCTCTCATTTTATCCAACAAAATTTGGCAGAAGTTGGTGACGAATTATTTTGGATTGCGGGTGTCACTATTTTCATTTGTTTAGTAAATTTCAGAATCGGTCGATTTGTAGGTCGAAAAGAAAATCCTTTGGCTTATGAATTAGCTTTGGGTCGAAAGAATACCATGATTGGTTTGTGGTTAGGACTCACTTATTTCAGTCCTATTATTGCGATAGGGCCCATTTGTTATATTATTTGCCACAACACGTATAATTCTTATCAAATGTGGGAAGCGGAAAGAAGAATGGTTAAGAAAGTAGTAAAGGAGGAATAATTTTAATTATATACTCCAAACAGGATAAAAAAGTGATTTTGAAAAGAGGTCAGAAGTCAGACCAAAAAATTACATTTTTCTGTCAGAAGTCAGATTTTAAAGTGTAAAAATTGATAATCAATAATTTATTTCTGAGCTATCTGACTTCTAAATCAATTATCACTTTTTTATCTGACGCACTAACTAGCTCTAGCAATAATTTTTGCATACTCTAGAGCTTCCAGAACTCAAAGTTCTATTGATTACCCACAGAATAAAAAACTAACTAAGAAGTGCCGTTAGGTACTTAACATGGGTAGTAAATGAGGTTATAGACCAAATTTAATCGTGCCGTAGGTACGTAACATAGGTTTCAAACCCATGTTACGTACCTACGGCACGACCAAACAGCTTTATATCCCTTTTATTTACCCATGTTAAGTACCTAGCGGCACTATATAGCCTATAAAATGAGATTACCTTTCATTACATTTATTCTGTGGGTAATCGTAAGAACTCAAAATTCTGGAAGCTCTTAGATATTCCCAATATGCATTATTTATTACCAGAGCTAAACAAAATATAATTTACTCATTTTCAGTAATGTATACATAAAATAAATAATTCATCTACACTACTATACATTTTAGAAGCCAGAAGCCAGTCCATCTATTTCATAGACTGTCAGAAGACAGATGGGATAGACTCAGATAGCAGATAATCAAATATTTGCAGTTTTAAAGTCTGACTTCTGACAGAAAAATTTATTTTTCGGTCTGACCTCTGACTTCTTTTGTATAGTAGTATATAATTTACCTAAAATGCGAGCACTTACACCAGAAGAAATAAAGTCATATGAAGCAGACGGAGTAGTTTGTCTCCGTCAATTTTTTTCACCAGAATGGGTGGATAATTTACGTACTGCTGCGGAAACTTCCCTAGCTAAGCCGGGCGAACTACATGCAGAATTGGCCGCTTTACGCAAAGAAAAAGGCCGTTTTTTTCACGATACCTTCATTTGGAAACAGAATGAAATTTGTCGAGACTTTGTTTTTAATTCCCCCGCTGGTCCGTTAGCCGCAGGAATCATGCAATCTAAGAAAGTAAATATTTTCTTTGACCAATGGTTGATTAAAGAACCCGGTACTATCACCAAAACTCCTTGGCATCACGATATGACTTACTGGCCCATAGACGGCTGGCAAATTGCAACTCTTTGGTTAGCTTTAGACCCTGTTACTGCTAAAACGGGAGCGGTTGAATATGTCAAAGGTTCTCATAAATGGGGTAAGAAATTTAAACCTGCTAGTTTTAGTGGGAATAGTCAGTATACAGAAAACTTACCAAAAATTCCTGACATTGAGGCTATGCGAACTGAACTAGAATTTATCCAATATGAACTAGAACCTGGAGATTGTACCTTGCATCATGGTTTAACGGTTCATGGTTCCCCAGGCAATCAATCATTGTCGCTCAGAAGGCGAGCGCATATTTCAAGATGGGCAGGAGATGACGTTATTTTTCACCCAAGAGAGGGGTTACAAGAAATGCCCCCTTTTCCACCTGAATTAGTTGCAGGAGCTGCACTTGATTCGGAATTATGGCCTCGAATAGTTGGTTAATAGCATTGAATTCGACTATACTCTATTAAACTATCCTACATTTGTGTAGCTTTACGCAAAACGAAAAAATATGCAACATTTGCTTACACCAATTACTTCTCTCCAACTACTAAGTCTTGCCTTATTAGCTATTTTATTTCTACAATCAGGTTTAGATAAAGTCTTTAATTATAAAGGAAATAAAGAATGGTTGACGGGGCATTTTGCCAAAAGTCCTTTAAAAAATATGGTAGGATTAATGATGCCTATAATTACCATTTTAGAAGTGGCGGCAGGCATATTTGCCACTATCGGCATTTTTCAAATAGTCATGGGAGGTACCACTCAAATGGGCTTAATTGGTGCTCAATTATCTGCTTTATCAATAGTTTGCCTCTTTTTCGGGCAACGTATTGCAAAAGATTATGCTGGAGCAGGAAATTTAGTGCCTTATTTTCTAGTTTGTTTAGCGGCTATTTATTTGATGAGATAGTTGTACTAGGAAGATAGGACCACATGAACCCGTACGGGTGAACCGCATGCGGACAGGTTGGCTAACAGATTGAGCGGATTTACACGGATTTTCTAATAGGTCGTTCAAAGTAGGTCCTGTTCAGTTGATGGTATGAGTTAGGGTTTATAATTTGAATTTGAGGTTGAAATTGAATTTGAAGTTGAGGTTGAGATTGAAGTTGAGATTGAAATCTTCTTTAGTCAATAATCTCTTGTCAACGGAATGGGAAGATTTTGAAAAAGGAGAAAAATCCGTTGTCCTTAAATTATCCGTTGTAAGCTTTTTCTATATACAACAAATTATTAAAGGACAACGAATTTTAAGATATTCATCGTTACTAAACTTAATTCAAATCTACTCGACAATCATGACCAACCACCTCAACCTTCGGTGCATCTGCGCCTGCCCCAATCATCTTACCTTTTACTAATAAAACATCATCTTTTTCTTTATAATATTGATTCTCAAAAGCAGACTCTGGGTAGTCAATGTCACCATAAGTCATATCCACATCAATTTCGTATTTGATAGTCGTTGGAATATCCAGATAAACTTTGCTATATTTTCCGTTCATTTTCAGCCCTTTAAATCCTTTTTCTACTGTTTGAACTTCTAATTTATCATCATGAGAATCTAATAAGTCTACTTGACCAGAAAGCGCTTCCACATCAAACTCCGTGTATTTAGACTCTTTTATAATTAAATTTGTCAAGGCTTCGACTTTAAATTTATCGTCATGAGAACTGGTCACTTTCAATTCGCCTGAAAGTTCACCAATAGAAAATTCGGTGTATTTAGTCCGATTAATAAGCACATCTTTCATATTTTTCAAAATAAATTCATCATCGTAGGATTCATCAATAGTTAGACTAGTCAGTTCTCCAAAACGATATTTTGTGTATTTACTGCCTTGAATCGTTAAATTGCCTCCTTTTTGACCTTTTAAATCCGCATCGTAAATATCCAAATCCGCTTCTCCAAAGTTGCCTAATTCAATCTCCGAATACTTATCTTTGATTACTAATCGTCCTTTAATGTTGCCAAGCTCAAATTTATCATCATAGGCATCAATTTCTAGGGACTCGGTGTCTCCTAGGGTATATTCAGAGTATTTACTGGAAACTTTTACCGCTTTCCCATTTTCCATTTCCATTTCTGAATCGTATAAAGTAAGGTCGCCATCCCCAATATCTTTTAAGGTCGCTTTCCCATATTTTACTTCTAATTCCAATTCGCCTGCAATATTCTTAGTATTCAAATCTCCGTCATAAATCTCAATGTCCACATCCCCATTAAAATTATGGTCAATAATAATATCTTCATATTTATTTTTCAATGCCAGTGCCTTTAAATCAGGAACAGCCAATAACATTTCTATCGTAATTTTTTTCAATCCTTTAACCTTAAGGCCATTTTTAAAAGTAAGATTGGTTCGTCCATTTCGAGTATTCCAATTCTTGATACTCAATTCTGTTTCTATCATTACTCGATTTCCGAATTCATTAATATCAATCTCAAATTGCTCCAATGCGCGCTGAATGTCTCCCTCATTCGTTCCCTCAATTCGCAATCGTGCATTGAGGTGTACCTTATCATCCGTTGATTGGATGACTTTTAATAAACCATAACGGTGGTCGATGCTCACACTGCCCTCTTTTCCCAAATCAAAAGTTTTTTCAACCGATTTTGACTTTTCTATCTGAGCCGTGAGCGACAAAGAGAGCGAAAAACTTAACAAGGTTAAAAGTGTCAACTTCCAAAAATGAATACTTCTTAAACCGTGAACCGTAAACTGTGAAGCGTAAACCGTTCTATAATCTAATTGTTCTTTCTTCATGATGTGCTTTTTTTTCAATTTCTTTAGATAATATTTCTAAAATCCGGATTTTTTGTTCGTAGTGCCTTTGCAAAAATTCTAATAATTCTTGCTCATGCACATATTTAGGGACATCTTTTGTCCAATTTTCATACTCGCCATCGAGTTCTTTCAATTCTTGCAAAACTTCTGTAAAAGCGACGGTATCAATATTTTCAAAATTTATTTCCGTCATTTTTGCATCCACTAGTTGTCGATACTTCGCTGCATCCTCAACTAAATCAGGGGCATAGTCCGCTAAATTAAATTCATCAGCCGTTTCTACACTAGGCTGCATTAAATAGCCCATACCAAGCCCTATCAGCAGCGCAAAAGATGCCGCTGTTGCCAATGCCCAAAGGGGAAATCGTCGTCCTTTTTTATGGCTAACTACTAATGCTTTAGGTTTGACCGCTGCCGGCTCCCCAGTTGATTCGTTTTTCGCCAATGCTGCTTGTACGCCTGCCCAAATCTTCGTCACATCAGGCTGTTCAATCGCATCTAATTCCTGTCTATTTTCGTCAATATGTTTTTTAAGCTTATCCATAATTTACGGCTTATGTCGGAGGACAGATATACTGCTCACAATCCAGTATTTTGTCTTGTGCTCTCTGCCCTACTCCTTTAAAATATTCTGTAATAATTGTCTTCCTCTTCGATATTGGGTTTTCGAGGTAGAAACAGTTATGTCTAAAATCGAAGCAATTTCTTGGTGTTGATACCCTTCGATTAAGTATAAAGATAACACTACCCGACAACGCTCTGGCAACTGTTTGATAGCTTGATGTATCTGCGCCATACTAAATCGGGCAGCATCTATTTCTTCTTCCATTGGCATATCCATTCCTTCTTCCCAACTACTTGTAGTATTTTTTTTCGCTTTGCGCAAAAAGTTTAAAGTCGTATTAACGGTAATTTTTTTAATCCAAGCTCCTAAAGTAGATTCCCCTTGAAACGACGTCAAATTCCGAAAAACCTTGACAAAAACCTCTTGAATTATATCCGAAGCGTCCTCCGAATTATTAACCATCCGCACCGACACATTATACATCGCTTGTACGTATTTTTCATACAATTCTTGCTGTGCCTGTGCGTCACCGCTTAGGCATTTATCTACAAGTACTTGGTCGGATTGATTGTAAAAGTTTTTTCTCAATTTAGGTGGTTTTATTATAAAGACGCTAGAAAAAGAGAAGGGTTGGAAGCGGTTAAATATTTTTTAAAAAAACAAAAGAATAATGAATATTTTGAATGATGCTATTATACTCCAAACGGGATAAAAAAGTGATTTTGAAAAGAAGTCAGACCATGAGATGAAGGAATGATAATTCCTGAACCGCTTGCGGACGGGAGGGCATAATTCCGAACCCGAAGGAATGGAGGGATACATTTTTCTGTCAAGAGTCAGGTTTAAAAATCATAATATGCTGATAATTAATTGTTTAATCCTGATTTATCTGACTTCTGACAGTCCCGATGAAAAACCGGGACGGTCTGACTTCTAAATTAATTTTCAAAAATTTATCTCGTTTCTAGTATAATGGCAATTTTGTCCCGATTGAAATTATCGGGATTGAATCCTAACGAAATTTAAGTGGAGATTATTCAACAAAATAGCGTTGAATTTAATATAGAATAAAATAAAAAGTCGAGTAGGTAAATTTAGAGGTCAAAAAACAAAAACCTTGATTACTACCGCCGCATTTCTCGCACCATTTTCGGACCATACCAAAGCCAAATACCCGAACACATTAAAATAAGCACTCCAATACCTAAAACATTCATAGAAATAAGCTTAAAGGTATCGCTAATAATTGACCCATCATGTAAGCTTTCAATCCAGTCAGAATAGCGTTTGGCAATAGATTTTACTTCACCTGAAGTACCATCAATTTGTACTTCCCAATTGCCTTCTTTAAATAAAACTTTGGCAATGCCTTTGGAAGGACGAACATCTATGCGGTCAATTTTATTATCTTTTTGGCCAGGATGTGCAGCATGAAAAGCAATGGTAGCAAGGGAAGAGAGTTCGGCAACAGATTTCCAAGTTGACAAATCTTTACTTAGACCTTTTTGGGTAGGTGGTTGGATAATATCGACCTCTTTTTTGAGCGATAATAAGATACCAGTAACTGCACTAATTAACAACAAAATAGCTAATAGTAAACCTGTATATTTATGGAATTTCCGAAAATCACGTAAACTTTGAATATATCGTTTCAAGTGCTGCAATTTTAAACTACTGGCTAGGTCAGTATTGAACGGTGTAGTTTGCAAGACAAAGGTACTATTTTATGGGAATAAAAGTAGGCGAAAAGATAGAATGGCAGAAGAACGGAGTCGCAAAATAGGGAGAAATAAATTTGTTTATTCTATTATAATTAATAGTCTGTAATGTTGCTAATCACTTTATTATTGATAATCAATTAGTTATGAAAAATAAATTGGAATTTAATAAAACGCTGGTGGAAAAATTTATAATTGAATCCCACATTTTCAATTAATTGTTTTCTAAATATATAATCTTCTAATTCTCCTTAAAACTATTCTTAATAGAACATCAGGTAATAAATTGGTCAATTCTCAACTTTTCAATCTCAACTTCAATCTCAAATTTAACAGATTCTCAAAATAAAATTTGGAACTCCATTATAATAATTTCCGTTTGTTATTGAAGTTGAAGTTGAGATTGAACTTTATATTACCACTTTCTAGAACTGTTTGACACTGCCCTTATACCTCCAATTTAAACCCATTCAAAAACGCTTTAGTCTCCATTCGTTTTTTCCCCGCCAGTTGTAGTTCTTCTAAACAGACATATCCGTCAATGGTACTTACTTTTAAATAATTTTTATTATCTGAAAAGAATTTACCGGGTTCAGCGTCATGGTCAACGATTTCTTTAGTCGTTTTAAAGATTTTTAATTTCTTATCTTCCAACGTTGTCCAAGCAGTAGGATAAGGACTTAATCCTCTGATAAAATCATGCACTTTTTGGGTCGGCTGAATAAAATCTATTTCACAAGTATCATGAAAAATTTTCGGTGCTTTGGTCGCTGCTTCGTCTTTTTGTGGTAGCGGCTTATAGTTGCCTTTTTCCAAAGCTTGTACAGATTTTAATAAAACGCCCGCTCCCATTTCCATCATTCGATTATAGACTTCTCCTGCGGTTTCATTCTCTCCTATTGGTAAAGATTGTTGATACAAAACGTCGCCAGTATCAATTTCGTGTTTTAATAAGAAGGTCGTTACACCTGTTTCTTTTTCCCCTTTAATCACCGCCCAATTGATAGGCGCAGCACCTCGATATTTGGGTAGTAGAGAACCATGTAGATTCATCGTTCCCAGTCTAGGCATATTCCAAATCACTTCGGGTAACATTCTAAAAGCGACTACTATTTGCAATTCTGCTTCTAAAGCACGGACTTCTTCCACAAATTCGGGCTTTTTTAAGTTTTTAGGCTGCAATACTTTTAAGCCTTGTTCGACCGCATATTTTTTTACGGCAGATTGTATGACTTTCTTTTTATTACGTCCACCCATTTTGTCGGTAGCAGTTATTACGCCAACTACCTCATACCCACTTTCTACTAAAATTTTTAAAGACGGAACGGCAAAATCTGGCGTTCCCATAAAGATAATTTTCAAAGGCATTGTTTTTTTATGGTTAAACTTTTTCTCGATCCATCGAGCTTGCTTTAACCCTTATTTATAAATTACACGGCAAAAAACCGTCTGTATTAACTACTAATTTAGACAAGAATTCGTTCCCCAAGTCTCTAAATAAACTTCAAATTCAACTTCAACTTCAAATTCAAATTCAAGGTTTATGCCACCTACACCCTACGACGGGAATTGAAGTTGAGATTGAGGTTGAAGTTTAAAATTATCGATTCGATTTGTATCGGAATTGGCTTTAAAATTTACGTAAGCGCCTAATTCTTTGTGCTTAATTTTCATATTAGCTTATATTCTCTTATTTTTGGTTAAAACAAAGGGAAGTTTGATTTCGTTTTATTAGTAAAATTCGTAACTACTCAAGGATATAAAGATTAAAAAGTACTTAGAAAGAAGCCCTATACTCCAAACGGGATAAAAGAGTGATTTTGAAAAGAGGTCAGAAGTCAGACCGAAAAATTACATTTTTCTGTCAGAAGTCAGATTTAAAAACTACAAAACACTAATAATCAATTATTTAAATCTGATTCATCTGACTTCTGACAGTCTATGAAATAGACGGTCTGACTTCTGACTTCTAAATTAATTTTCACAAATTTATCCCGTTTCTAGTATAAATACTTAACAAGGTAAAAGGTTTATCCTTTGTACCTCTAAACCCCTACACCTTTACACCTTTATATAGTTACAATAATTCTTAATAAACCAAAACATTCTTCCTAAAAAATCTAAAAACTATGAGAAAAACAATTTTAGGATTATTATTATTACCGATTTTAACCTTCACTATTTATGCTCAAAACAGCATTATAGAAGGATATGTTTTTGAAGATGGCAATAGAGGCTACTTAAATGAAGTCGCTATTAAAATTTTCAAAAAAAATAGTAATCAATTGATAACCAGTGCTACGACCAATAAAGATGGCTTTTTTACGGCACAAGTAGCAGCAGGTAATAGCTATGAAATTTCCGCAGAAAAAGACCTCTTCCACCCACAACGGACTACGCTCCAAGTCAAATCGTCCGACAAGAATAAAAAAGTTTTTACCAAAATAAAAATGTCTCGAAAGCCTGGTTACTTATTTGACGTAACAATGGCTGAAATGATGGTGCCCGGACAAAAAGAAGTAGATGCTATCATTGGAGCAAAAATCGAAGTGTATAATAACACCACCAAAAAAACAGAACTAACTTACCCTAATCACCCTAAACCAACCTTCAAAGTCAACTTTGAACGAGGAAACCATTATAGTATTCTGATTAGAAAAGAAGGGTATTTCTCTAAACGATTAGAAGCTTTTGTTGATGTCAAAGGCTGTATATTATGTTTTGAGGGCGTTGGAAAAGTAGAACCGGGCGTGTCTGATGTATTGACAGAAAAAAATCAAATGGGCACTTTATTGGCAAATATCAGTTTAAAACCCATTCAACTCGATAGGCAAGAACGATTAAATCAAGTAACATTTGGCGTAGGTGCAATAGATAAGGCAAGTCGTACAGCCTTAGATAAATTAATCACCTTAATCAAAGACAATCCTCAATTAACTTTTGAAATTGGCGCACATACGGATGCTAGAGGAAATGACCAACAAAATCTTAATTTATCCCAACAGCAGGCTGAAAAAATCACGCAATATTTATATAATTCTAACCAAATTCAACCCAATCAATTAATTGCCAAAGGGTATGGGGAAACCCAATTATTGAATGCTTGTAAAAATAATATTGTTTGTAGCAATGAGTTACACGCACAGAATAAAAGAGTGGCATGGAAAATAATTCGTCAAGTAGAAGATAACTTTTTCAAGAATAGAAGTCTGGCACAAATCATTGAAGTAGAGCAATTTAATGCAGGATTTAATTTTGATACTCAAGAACAATTTGTCGCTCGTTCTGGGGAAGAACTACCACCAGAAGTGGCAAAATCAGTTAACAGAAATAATAGAATTATTCCAACGAGCTCCTCTTCTGCGATTAATCAAGATGGGGTAACATTGGCGCAAGAAGCAAACACCGACCCTTATGCTGAAGTGACGAATGCTACTAGATTGGTAGATACTAATTATGAAGAAGTCGCTTATAAGGAAGCGTTGAAAAGACAACCTATTCCTAAGGTTTATAAGTCTGATGTGAAGATTGACCAAACAAAGATTAGTACGATTTCTGATAATCAACGTAGATTAATTGATTATGAGCAAGGAGCAGCCTCCAGAAAAATAATCACTGACCACGCCAGATTGGGAGAAACGATAGTGGCTAGTGCTACTAATCGAATAAATACCCAAACAATCCCTACTAATTATACGGGATATAGTATCGAATTTCTGACGGCTTTAAGGGAATTATCGCCCTCTCATGAGATTTTCAATCGTCATGGAAATATTGCTTTAGAACAACAATCCAATGGCTTATATAGCTATATGCTTGGTTATTTTCAGGATAAGCAACAAGCGGATATTTTTCTAAAAGATTATCTTATAGAAAAATATCCCTCCGCTAATATCGTATTTTATGATAATGGAAAAAGAGGCAAGAAAGTAAGCCAAAGAACAACAAAAACTAAACCTGTGTTTGCTCCTCCTCGGTAGTGTAAAGCACTACTTTTTTCTTTTTGCCTTTAAGAGAAATATTACCAATTTTTCTGGTACCTAAACGATTTGGCGGCAAGCCAAATTTGTCTAATAATCGTTTGGATATCAATAATCTAACCCCAAAATCATTGCACATAGATTGTATTCGAGAGGTGGTATTCAGTACATCCCCTGAAAAGACTATATCTCGTTTTAATACCCCAATTTCGCCAATGGTCACTTTACCACAGTGCCCCCCCGCTTTAAAGTCTGGAATGACACCATATTTAGCTTTATACTCGGCTGATTTTAGGTTAATAACTGCTCGAATATCATAAAAACAGCGAATACAATTGCCATTTTTTATGCCATTAGGTATAAAGACTCCAAAACGGCCACAAGCATCCACATCAAGGTAAGCCAAAGGACCTTTGATAGTTTTACTCGTAGTTTAGCCGTTAAGAAATTCATGCTATTAAGTATTGACGAAAAATAAGTTAGTCGTTTCTAAATGGTATTTTGAGTAAATAACTCAATAAAAAATGAGAGAAAAAATTATTCTACCTCTTTTTTATTTAAAAAAAGAGAAAAAAGCTTAAATTTGGTGCATATTGCATAAATCCCATTTAAACAAATAACAAAGTAAAAGAATTCTAAAATATCAAAAACTTTTAAGGGTATTTATTGCAAGTTCTCAATAACAAGGAAATTGGTCCGCTCGCATGATGCAGTCGTGCTAGTTATTAATCTAAAGGCCTAATTTATTTTCTCATTATATTAGCGTATGTTTAAAATTTCATCAATTGGCTACAAGCGGCAAATTTTATCTAAAGCATCTCGTCCGTAAACGGTTCGTTCAATCATGAAAATTTAAACATGCACTTACAAATGTAGATAGCAAAATAGTTTCAATCGAGAAAACTTTGTATGAAAAATATAGTTCAACTTACGGAGGAATACGCGCTCAAAATACTTGAAAATGATTTACCGCCCAATCTACATTATCATGATGTAAATCACACTATGTCTGTTCGAGAAACAGCGCTAAAGCTTGGCACCCATTACGAAATTGGTGCAGCTAATATGGAAGCGATGGAAATAGCAGCCCTGCTGCATGATACAGGATATATAAAGGCCTACACAGGACATGAAAAGGTAAGTGCTGAACTAGCCGTCACCTTTCTCTCCTCCCATAATTACCCAAAAGAAAAAATAGCTTTAGTTGTTGAATTAATAGATGCGACTAAATTGGTATATGAACCTAAAAATTTACTACAACAAATCATTAAGGATTCGGATTTGAATAATCTGGGCCAAGGCAAGTATATGAAAACAATTGCCAATCTTCGCCACGAAATGAAAGTTTTTCTTGGGCAAGAGTATGAAGATGCAGGATTTATGGAAATGAATTTAGGATTTATGGACGGGCATAGTTATTTTACCAAAAAAGCAAGTGAACTATTTGATAAAAAAAAGGCGAAGAATCGAAAAAAAGTAGTTAAAGCACTCGATACAATCATTGCCGATAGAAATGATAAAAAAGTAAAAAAAGAGGATAATATTAAAAAAAAAGAAAAAGAAAATTTAGCTGACAGCATCAATAGTAATAAAAGTGCGCAAATGATGTTCAAGACTTCACTTAGAAACCATATTGACTTGACTAGTATTGCCGATAATAAGGCGAATATCATGCTTACCATTAATGCGGGTATTATAACCGTTTCTCTTTCTCTACTTGCTCCTGTTATCTCTGCCAACCCTACAATGATTTACCCTATTTCGATTTTGATGATAACTTGTGTGGCGACTATTATTTACGCTACTATGACCACTCGTCCAATCAAAACCAAAGGTATTACTGCTATTAAAAATATCAATGACGAGTCTACCAATCTCTTTTTCTATGGTAATTTTTATAAGATGGATATTAATCAATATAAAGAAGGGATAAAATTAATATTAGAGGATGAAAAAAAATTGGATGACACCATTATCAGTGATTTATTTTATTTGGGAAAAGCCTTGGGTAATAAGTTCGAACAACTTCGAACTTGCTATTTAATCTTTATGATTGGTATGACCTTAACCGTAATTGCTTTCGCTATTATATCCATCTCACAACTTTAGCATTTAAAGTTAATTACATATTCCTTAGCTTTGCAGCATTATTTACAGAAAACGCATTCATGCAAATAACTGCAACAACTCTTACGGGTTTAGAAGAAATATTAGCCAAAGAAATAACCGCTCTAGGTGGTCAAGATACCAAAATTCACAAAAGAGCAGTCACTTTTGATGGGACTAAAAAAATAGTCTATCGCTGCATTTATGAAGCTCGGACTGCTCTAAGAATATTCCTGCCTTTTCATACTTTTAAGACGAAGCACGAAAATCATTTATATAAAAAAATAAGAGAAATTGACTGGACGAAAATGATGACCTTAGACGATACGTTTGCTATCAATGGCACAACTAGTTCTAAATACATCACTCACTCTAAATACTTGGCACTCAAGACAAAAGATGCAATAGTCGACCAGTTTAGAAGTAAATATAATGGTCTTCGATTAAGTGTTGATAGAGAAAATCCAGACCATCGCTTGAATGTGCATTTAAGCTATGATAATGTGTGTACCCTATCTTGGGATGTATCGGGGGCTACCTTAAATCGAAGAGGCTATCGAACGGCTACAGGGCAAGCGCCTATCAATGAAGTGTTAGCGGCGGGCATTCTCCTAAGTAGCAATTGGCAGCGTGATAGTGATTTTATTGACCCAATGTGTGGTTCAGGTACTTTTTTGATGGAAGCAGCTATGTATGCTTATAATATTCCACCGCAAATAAATCGAAAAACATTTGGTTTCATGCGCTATAAAGATTTTGACAAACCGCTTTGGGAATCAGTCAAAAAAGAAGCAGCTGCCAAAATAGTTGATTTCCCCCATAAAATATTAGGCTATGATAAAGATTTTGGCGCAGTCAAAGCCGCAAGATTAAATATACTAGCAGGTAACATGGATGGCAAAATTGAAGTAGAAAGAAATGACTTATTCAAATTAAATCCAGCAGCATCAAAAGGTATTGTGATGATGAATCCACCTTATGATGAGCGATTACAAGTAGCAGACGTCAATGCTTTTTACAAAGATATTGGCCATGCCTTGAAGCATAATTTTTCAGGTTTTGATGCGTGGGTAATCACCGCTAATATTAAGGCAATGAAACAATTGGGGCTACGCCCTTCTTTTAAAAAGATATTATTTAATGGCGCTTTAGAATGTCAATTGGCGCATTATGAATTGTATCGAGGAAGCCGGGAATAGTGGTAAATTGTAAGTGGTAAGTTGTAAATCTGTGTGTTCCTCAAATTTACAACTTATCACTTACCACTCACCACTAAAAAAAGCCCTTTACTATTTTTATAAATTCCGTTATTTTTGCAAACGGAAATTTTAAGGAATTTACTACTAAGATGTACTTAATCATTCAAAATTAATAAAATGGGAAGAGCGTTTGAATTTCGTAAAGAAAGAAAAATGAAGCGTTGGTCAAAGATGGCCAAAGTATTTAGTCGAATTGGAAAAGACATTGTCATAGCCATTAAAGAGGGAGGACCAGAACCTGATACGAATGCCAAGTTGAGAGCGGTTATGCAAAATGCCAAGGCTGCCAATGTACCAAAAGATTTAATTGAAAGAGCTATAAAAAAGGCAAAAGATAAGGATACCTCAGATTATAAAGAGGTAACTTTTGAAGGATACGCACCACATGGTATTGCTATTTTTGTAGAAGCTGCTACCGATAATAATCAAAGAACAGTTGCCAATATTCGTAGCTACTTTAATAAATGTAATGGTAGTATGGGGACTTCGGGTTCTGTAAGCTATATGTTTGACCACCAATGCTATTTCAAAATTAATAAGGGAGATTTAGACCCCGAAGAATTAGAATTAGAATTAATTGACCACGGAGCTGAAGAGGTTTTTGTAGAAGAAGCGGATGCAGAAGAGCAAGACCAAGAGACAAAAATTGTCATTTATGGGGAGTTCAGTAGTTTTGGGTCTTTACAATCTACCATTGAAGGCATGGGCATAGCCATCGTTTCTTCTGGTTTTGAACGTATTCCTAATATTACAAAAACCATTACTGGAGACGCTGTGGCAGAAGTAGAAAAATTATTGGAACGAATAGAAGAGGACGATGATGTGCAGAACGTTTTTCATACGATGGTCGAAGGGTAAATTAATAAAGTGATTGGTTCTAAAAATTTTAATTTCAAATTCAACCTCAATTTCAAATTCAAATTCAAATTAGCCAAATTCTCAGAAATTAAATTTGGGAATTAATGGACATTTTTCTCGTTTGTTTTTGAAGTTGAAGTTGACTTTGTTCTTGAAGTTTAATTTTTTCTCTTTTATTATAGAACCAATCACTGCTGCTTTAGAGGGGGGTGGAAAATTTCGATATTTTATTCGGTTTTGAAAATTTACTTTTCACTTTTGGGACAGCCTCCTTTAAACTCTACATTAAATCTCAATCCGCTTATAGTCTTTTCGTTCTCTTATTTCTTGCGGTATTGATTCTAGGATAGCCTTTTCTAAAATATCTACCAATCGTTTTTTTATAAAGTCTTTATGGGTTACTAAACTAACTTCTCGAACAGGGGCTGGAGGTTGGAAAGGCATCAATTTCTTACAGGCTTCCTCAGATAAATATCTTGTAGACAATTCTGGCAAAATCGTTATACCTTCCTGATTTTCAACAAGCTGCCTCAGCGTTTCGATACTTCCAGCAGCATACTCTAATTGCAAATCTTCTTTTTTTCTAAGCTCACAAAGATTTAAAATTTGAGAGCGAAAGCAATGCCCCTCTTCTAATAACCACAATTCATTCAAATTAAGGTCTTCTGCCAAAAGATGCTTTTTATCATACTGATGGGAAGAATAAATGATAAACGTTTCGTAGAATAATGGACGCTCATTCAAATATTTATTATTTAAAGGAGTGACTAGAATGCCCACATCAATTTCTCCTTTTTCCAATTTATCCATGATGTTTTCAGTCGTATATTCTGAAATTTTTAATCGAATCAACGGATACTCCTCTAAAAAAGATTTCATAAATAAGGGTAAAAGGTAAGGCGCTAAAGTAGGTATAATGCCAATTCTAATTTTACCTTCAATAATATTTTTATGACTAGCTACTAATTCTCCTATTTTCTTACTTTCAATGAGCGTCACCTTAGCTTGTTCGATAATTTTTAAACCAACTTCTGTTGGCACAACAGGCTTTTTACTTCGGTCAAAAATCTTGGTGTCTAACTCTTCCTCTAATTTATGAATCATCATACTTAGAGTTGGTTGCGTCACAAAACATGACTTTGCTGCTTTCGCAAAATGACGATGTTTATCTACTGCGATCACGTATTCTAATTGGTTGAGGTTCATTACAAATAGTTTTTAACAGAAGGAACAAATAAGTTAGTTCTTACCTCTA
>CAYMSC010000036.1:0-23631 GCA_964392805.1 uncultured Saprospiraceae bacterium | reverse complement strand
CTAGCTATGTTCGTATTTTTTTGCCGCTTCCCTAAATTCAATTTTTAATCTGATAATTATCTCTACCCTCCCCCAAAACAAAATCATTGACTACTTGGCAACGAATACCCATATGCTTTCAAGATATGTTGAGCGGTATCCGTAAACATAAAATCATAAAATTGCTGTGCGGTTTGCTGATTTTTTGAAGCGCCATATTTAGTGATAACGATTCCTTGTTCAATTGGTTGATAAGCAGTAGCAGGCACCTCTATCCAATGTCCTTTCCCAATCATATCAGGAGCCAAAACCACAGATTTTGCCGTGAATCCAACTTCGCAGTTTTTAGTCGTAACATATAAATTTGTTTGCGCAATACTTTCTGCATAAACCAATTTAGAAGTAACCGCTTCTTTTCTGCCAAAATATTCCAATGCTGTCAAAGCTTGTTCTCCATAGGGTGCATTTTTGGGATTCGCTATGGCTATTTTATTAACAGCTGCACTTTCTAAAACACCGAGGGTGTCATCCAAAATTAATCCATCTTGCCATGTCCATACGACTAAACTACCCAAAGCATAAATGCTGGGAGGAGTAGCTGCCAATTTTTCTTGATACAAATGCCGTGGATATTTAAGATTGGCGGAAATCAACAAATCATAGGGTGCGCCTTGGACAATTTGTGCCGTTAATTTTCCAGAAGAACCAATAATTATATTGATGTCTAATTCATATTCTTGCTCGAAAGCAGCTTTAATATCCTTCATCGCAAATTGCACATTGGCAGCAGTTGCAACATTCAAAACGACCGAATTAGCAGAACTTGCCTTATCTTCACCGCATCCTAAGCCGAATGGAACCGAAAGGAAAAAAAGGTAAATAAGGATATTTTTTCTAAAACGATAAGAACTTCCATCCCAATGGCTATGGGGAGAAGTTTTGGAAGCTCTATATTTTGGAAGCTTCAAGCATTTCAACATAAAATCTAAGGTTGCTTTTATTTTTTGTCATTTAAAATACAGAATTTGCTGGCAAATTAAACAAAAAATCTAACTATCTTGTTTGCTTCAATAATACATGAACAAAACATCATATAAAACGTAAAAAAATTGACCAGATTTGTAAATTAAAATCTATTATAACAAGTAACTGAAAATGGAATATTACTGGAATTTATTTTTAAATGGCTATAAAGGCTATTTTAATTATTTATGGAATGACATCACAAATCCAAGTTGGCACAGCTATTTTTATTGGTTAATTATCGTTTCCCTAGCCTTTTTTGTGTTAGAAGTTGTTTTGCCTTGGCGAAAAAAACAGGCGATTCCCCGAAAAGATTTTTGGTTGGATACTTTTTATATGTTTTTCAACTTTTTTCTCTTTTCTTTGATTATTTATAATGCTGCCTCCGATGTAGTGGTCAATCTATTTAATGATGGTATACTTTCAGTAACGGGTATCAATTTGAAAGCCATAAATCCAATGGTCACTTGGCCGCTTTGGGCAGTCTTATTAGTTGGAATGTTGGTTCGAGATTTTGTGCAATGGTGGATTCATCGACTATTGCATAAGTCTGATTTTTTATGGGAATTTCACAAGGTGCATCATTCCGTAGAAGAAATGGGCTTTGCGGCTCAATTGCGCTATCATTGGATGGAAAATGTGGTTTATAGAAGTTTGGAATATATTCCGCTAGCCTTATTAGGCATAGGGCTTTATGACTTTTTTATCATTCATATTTTTGCCTTAGCTTGGGGACATTATAACCATGCAAATATTACGGTTAGTGGTCGTTTGACAGGTGGAATTGTAGGTGGCTTAATTGGAATTTTAGTAGCCAATAGCTTAATTGATATTACTATCTTAGAAAATCCTACTTTGATTACCCAACTATTAGCAATAGGTATTTGTGTGGCTATCGGTGCACTCATCATGGGTCCATTTATGAAAATGATTTTTAATAGCCCCGAAATGCACATCTGGCACCATTCCTATCATTTGCCTGACGACCGTCGATTTGGAATAAATTTTGGATTGACGCTTGCCATTTGGGACTATCTTTTTGATACGGCATATGTGCCCCATAATGGTCGAGAAATCAAACTCGGTTTTCCGGGCATGGAACAATTTCCTAGTAATTTTATTGGTCAAAACTTAAATGGCATTACGAAAAGTGTCGCCGAACCCATTAATAATGGTCCAAAAAAGCGTTTGCCAACCAGAAAAGAAATTGATAAGCCAGTTCATATTCCGATTGAGGCAGAGAAATGAAGTGATAGAGAAGATTATCTTGACAATGTTAAATTAAAATTTATGTGATTCTTTTTTGACGCTGAAGGACACTGATTTATTATGACTTTTTTATGTTTTTTTATTCTGCTAAGAGACGACGAAAAAATAAACATATTAGACATTTTTATAATTTATATATTGTCAAATTATTTAGAAAACCATTTTATGTCATATAAAATCTTTTTATAACTTTACAGCTAAACTTAGTATTATTACAAAGTTCCTTAGTCAAAATAAACTTAAACCACATTATGTATTACCTTACCCAAAGTGTTCACAGAAACGCACAGATTCGAGGAAATAAAATAGCGACTATTAATGGCGACCGCCAACGAACTTGGTCCCAACTTAAAGATAGAGTTAGCCGATTTGCAGGTGCCTTAAAAAGCATTGGCGTGGCAGAAGGAGAGCGAGTTGCCATTTTAGCCTTAAATTCAGATAGATATTTTGAATATTATTTTGGTGTGCCTTGGGCGGGTGCTTGTGTTGTTCCACTAAATATTCGTTGGTCTGCCCCTGAAAATGCTTATTCCTTAAAAGATGCAGGTGCGGAAGTATTGGTAGTTGATGATGCTTTTGCGAAGATGGTGCCTGCTTTAAAGGCACAAGGCGTTAACTTAAAAACAGTTATTTTTATTGGTGATGGAGAACTACCAGAAGGCATGTTGAGCTATGAAAAATTAATTTCGGTTCACCAGCCTTGCGCAGATACTTATAGAAATAATGATGATTTAGCAGGTATTTATTATACGGGTGGAACAACTGGTTTTCCCAAAGGGGTCATGTTGACTCATTCCAATATTTGGTCAAGTGCTATTTCTTTAGTTAGTTTGATAGACATGGACGAGAACGCTAGAGTGCTTCACGCTGCACCCATGTTTCATTTAGCAGACGGTGCAATGACCCAAGGTGGCATGTTAGCAGGTGCAACCCATGTTTTCATCCCAATGTTTACACCAGCAGGAACGATTAAAGCTATTTCTGATAAACAAGTTACCCATGCCT
Source organism: uncultured Saprospiraceae bacterium (assembly GCA_964392805.1). Lineage (GTDB taxonomy): Bacteria > Bacteroidota > Bacteroidia > Chitinophagales > Saprospiraceae > JAFMDF01. The sequence goes on along the minus strand of CAYMSC010000036.1, from coordinate 20,355 downwards.
TATTGGTACCAGTGATGATACAAATGGTCATCAATGACCCCAGTATCAAGGATGCTGATATGTCATCTTTGGGATTCATCTTATACGGTGCCTCTCCAATTGCAGAAGCGGTTTTGATTCAAGCCATGAATACTTTCTCTAGCGCAGATTTTGCACAAGGATATGGGCAAACAGAATTAGCACCATTAGCAACTATGCTAAGTCCAAAATACCATACTACAGAAGGTCCATTTGCTGGGAAATTAAAATCTGCTGGTCAAGCTATTCCATGTGTGGAAATCAAAATTGTGGATAAAGAAGGCAAGGAACTGCCATTAGGAGACATTGGTGAAATTGCTGTTAAAGGACCTAATGCCATGACTGGGTATTGGAACAAACCAGAAGAAACAGCTGTCTCTCTTAGAAATGGCTGGGTGCATACAGGAGATGCAGGATATATGGATGACGAAGGATTTGTCTTTTTAGTGGATAGAGTGAAAGATATGATTGTCTCTGGTGGCGAAAATGTATATTCTGCGGAGGTCGAAAATGCAGTTAATAATCATCCCGCAGTCGACCAAGTAGTAGTTATTGGAATTCCATCAGAAGAATGGGGAGAACAAGTGCATGCGGAAGTAATTCTAAAGGAAGGACAAACCGCTACTCCAGAGGATATTATAGTTAAAACAAAAGAATATATTGCTAATTATAAATGTCCTAGAAGTATTACTTTTAGAACGGAACCATTCCCATTATCAGGGGCAGGTAAGTTATTGAAGAGAGATGTAAGAAAGCCTTATTGGGAAGGGAAGGACAGGCAAATTAATTAGATATAAGAACTGATAGGTTAAACAATTTTCAAAAAGGAGGAGCAAGCAAACGATAATCCTTTAGAGCTAATCCTTTAAATTGCTGTAAACTTTTATAGTAGTGTTTTATTGCTATCTCCTTTTTTGAAAATTGTGAATTGAAAATTTTAAATTTTAAATTGAGCACTTACTCAAGTATCAGCATAACTTATTCCACCTCTATCTTCTCCAATTTCAAACTATAATCCGCTAAAAACTCTGTCTTAGACATCCGAACACCTTTCGGGGCATAATCTCCCATAAATAAATACCCTTCTGTTTTAGTAAAATCCGTCATTCCTTCTTTAATCGGTGTAACATCATCAATTTGGGCTTCAAAATTAGGGTTAGCTAACATATGTCTAAATAAAATAAGTCCCTTGTTGTGCAACATCCTCCATTCTAAAAAATTATAACCCAATTCCTTTACTCGATTTTCAACGGCCGCATCCTTCTTGGCTAATACAATATTGGCATATCCATTTTCATCTAAAACAACATCTTCATCTTTGATGCCATTAAAATTATAGGTGGCGGCATTTCCGATATTAAAGGACCAATACCTTACATCCGTTTGATTAATATCTTTTGGTCCTGTTGTGTAACTCGGTGATTTAAATTTAAAAACAAAAACCTCTTCTTCTTTTTTAGTAATACCTGCTAATAAATACCGATTGTCATTGTTTTCGATATATCCCTTAGTGTCAATGGCGTGGAAAGGAATATTAACATATTTATTTTGGGGATTCGGCCCATCTAATGGTTCGGTTTGTTCGGTTTCAAAAGTATAGGCTAATCGTTTTACCATACCGGGCATACTTACATTTCTGACAATGGTTCTCAGATTTAAAGTGGTCGGCAAATTTGTCGGATTTAAAACAACGCTATCTCCGCTTTCTTCCATTTCAAAGGCTTCTACTGTTGGAAATTCAACCCCGCCATAATTATCAATATTATAATCATACAACCGAATAACCATTGATAGTAATTTTACATCTCCCTTAAAACTAAGGACATTCTGTAGTTTCCTATCTTTAAATTTTTCTGGTACAATATAGACAGTATAATTATTGTCGATTTCCACACTATCTTTATTCGCAATAAAAGGATTAGGCTTTCCAGAATCTGTTTCAATTTGATAATCTATCAAAGACCCTTGCGTGGCATTATCTCCAAGCCCATACACATTAAAGCTAAAATATCTAGTACTAGGAAAAACGCCTTTTATTTTAAAGCCGATATTATTGTTCGTCCGAGCAACCGTATAAGTAAAATAATTAGCATAGTGGTCTGGTAAAATACCAACGGTGGTGTCTCGTCCTATAAAAGATTGCCAAACAGTATTATCGGGGGTACTACTTCCTCGATTTAATAATTGAATGATAACAAATCCGCCAAGCAACAAAAAGCCAGCAAGTCCTAGCAACCATCGAAATAATTTTTTCATAGGCTAAAATTAGTTTTTTTTTATCTGTAATCTAATTTTGACATTAAATTAACAAAAAAACATAATTCAATTTTTTTATATACAATAAATTTATTAGCTTCGCCATCAAATTAGCTTTGTGTCAGATTAACACAAAGAGTTGATAGCAAACAAAATGACAACTAGCACTACAGAAAACATCAATATTTGGCGCAGTCATCTACAAACAGAAACAAAATTTTCAATTTCTGTAGATTGTGTGATATTTGGTTATGATGCCTCTAAACTCAAAATCTTATTAATTGATTGTAATATGCCACCTTATATTGGTAGTAAATCATTAATAGGGGAATTATTAAAAGCAGAAGAAACCACCACACAGGCAGCTAGAAGGATACTTAAAAGTTGTACTTCCTTAAAGGATTTATATTTGGAGGAAGTCAGTGTTTATAGTAAACCTTGTAGACACCCTTTAGGTAGAGTAATCACATTAGCTTACTACTCGCTTATCAATATAGCTGATTATGAAAAACATATTGTGGATGCCGCCAATAAACAGCTTGAGTGGATTGAATTAGAAGATATAACAAATTTAGCATTTGACCATCATGAAATCTTGATTGATGCTTACAACCGACTCCAAAGAACTGTTCGAGAAAAGCCGCTTGGTTTTTCCATGTTACCAAAAAAATTTACGCTAATCCAATTGCAAAATTTTTATGAAACTGTTCTAAATATTAAATTAGACCGTAGAAATTTTAGACGAAAATTAATTGCGCTGGACCTGCTGATTGATTTAAAGGAAGTTCAAAATAATGTATCGCATCGACCCGCTAAACTTTATAGCTTTGATTTTGATAAATATAAACAAAAACAAAACATTGGAACCTTAAATTTTGAAATTTAATCCAAATACATACCACACTCATCGTATTAATATTTTTGCCTCAATAAATTCCTTTATTGCACTAATTTTCTTATTCCCTACCTTAACTTTTGCACAAACTATTTTTCAAGAAAAAGCGGTCGAAGTAGGTATTGACCACTATTTTCACAATGGCAATATGATGGGCGGTGGAGTCGCTGTATTTGATTTTAATCTTGATGGTTGGGAAGACATTTGGATAAATGGGGGTAGTCATAGAGATGTATTATATCAAAATAATGGGAATGGCACTTTTAGAGAAGTCGGTGAAGCCGCAGGATTAGGGCTAACTGCTCATTTTAGAACAACGGCTGTGGTAACAGGAGATATAAATAATGATGGATTCAGAGATGTATTTATTACTACAAGAGAAGACACCCCAAATATTATTTTTCAAAATAATGGAGATGGCACCTTTACAGATATTTCTTCCCTAGCAGGAATTAATGACTTGGTTGCTTGGAGTACTACTGCTGCCTTTGGAGATGTAAATGCTGACGGTTTTCTTGATATTTATGTTGGCAATTATGTTGAAGAATTTAATTACCTATCAGATATGGAATTAGGTCTTTTATCTGGATATGACCACACCTGCCAACCCAATTTTTTATTGATAAATAATGGAGATAATACCTTTTCTGAAAAAGGAGAGGCCCTACTTGTTGCGGACAAAGGTTGCGCATTAGCAAGCACCTTTACTGACTTTGACAAAGATGGTGATGTTGATTTGATGGTTATCAATGATTATGGTCAATGGGTAATTCCTAATTCTCTTTATATTAACCAAAGTACTACCGAACAAAACGGATTATTCGCACCAATAGAAAACACCTCTCTTATCAATGTAGGTATTTACGCAATGGGTATTGCTAGCGGAGATTATGATAAAGATAATGATCTCGATTATTATATCACCAATCTTGGTCGAAATGCTTTATTACAAAATTTAGGCAATGGGCAATTTGCGGATACAACCGCTTTTGCTGGTGTTGAAAACACCTATGCAGGAACCGATTTTACGGTTGGTTGGGGTACCAGTTTTTTAGATGTAGACAATGATAGCGACTTGGATTTATTTGTTGCCAATGGATTTATATCTGCGCTTTCTTTTAATCGAACTAGCCTACAAAATGAAGATAAATTATACATCAACCAAGGTTTTTCTGAAGAAAATGGTGGGATAATGTTTACAGATGAATCAAAAATTTGTGGCGTTGGAGATGCCTCTACTGCAAGAGGACTTGCTAAAGGAGATTTTGATAATGATGGAGATATTGATTTAGTTATTGTCCGTGTAAATGGCACGCATAATCCTGAATTTAGAAGGCCTGTCTTATATTATGAAAATCAATTAAATAATAACAACAATTGGCTAAAAGTAAACGTAAAAGGAAATAATAATATCGATACTTATGGTACTCACCTTCGCATTGTAGTAAATGGAGAATCATGGATTGAAGAAATAAATGGAGGGAGTAGTCATGCTTCTCAACACAGTAGTATTGTTCATTTTGGTTTAGGCGAAGCAACGCAAGTAGACAGTTTAATTATTAATTATTTAGATGGACCTAAAGAAATCTTTACTAACATAGCCCCAAATCAAGTTTTAACGCTAGGAGAAACAACCACTAGCTTAAATACAAATGAAATTTCAGACCAATTTTCTATTACCATCTATCCTAACCCCATACATGATTTTGCCATCGCACGGTTTAAGAACCCGACTAAAGAAAAAATTCTTTCTACTGTATTAGACGCATTAGGAAACACTATATCAACAACAGAAACAGTAGATAATCAATTGGTTTTAAAAGGCAACCAATTTCCTTCTGGATTCTATTTATTGCAATTGCAAAATGAAACTGGGAAGCGCACTGTTTTTAAATTTTTAGTACAATAATATTTAGTTTTTAGCCCAAAGGATAAATTTCCAAAAAGCTTTTAGCTAATGCATTTAACCAAAATTGTAAAAAAGGTACGCTTTAAAGGTTTATAACACCTTTGAGCATCTAATAACTTTTAGGAATGCTGAAAAATAAATTCACAAATTTAAAATTTTAAACTTCTAAATATCAGAATGTCTTTTAATTTTAATTGATTCCTTTTTTACTTCACAAAACTTTATTAATTAAAAATTTCGGAATGAAAAACTTTTACTTTGCTTTACTTTTCCTGTGCACCACATTTACCCTCTCAGCACAGGAGGAGACAGTAAACATTACTTTTTTTGTTAATACCACTGGGTTGACTATTAACGAAGGAGGAATGTTAATCTCTGGTGGTTTCAATAATTGGACCGATATGGATCTGATTGAAAATACCGACGGTAACTGGTTTGGCACTGTTGCCTTAACACCGGGAACAGAGGTGGAATACAAATTTAAAAATGGCCCTGATGTATGGGAAGAAGGAATTATGGGAGACTGTGTTAATGGTTTTGGAAATAGAGTACTTATGGTACCCTCCGAATCTCAAAGTCTTACCCTTGTAGGCTTCAATTCTTGTGGTGCTATGGCTGTTGCACCACCTGCTGCCCCTTCTAATCTTACTTTTTCTGTGGATATGAATAGTTTTGACAATGAATTCAATACTGTTTTTGTCAGCGGTAATTTTAATGGTTGGTCTGGTGATGCTAATCCGCTTGCTGATGCAGACGGTGATGGAATTTGGGAAGGAACGATTCCTTTAGATAATGGGACTTATGAATATAAATTTACCATTGACAACTGGACTTTTCAAGAAGAATTTGCAGGTGGCGAAGAATGTACTTTAACGACTGATGGTTTTACCAATAGATTAATTGAAGTAGGTGCCGATGCTGGTGTTTGTTTTATTTGGAATGCTTGTACTGCTTGTGGGGAAATGCCACCACCAGCAAGCACATCTAACGTCGCTTTCTCTGTGGATATGAATAGTTTTGACAATGAATTCAATACTGTTTTTGTCAGCGGTAATTTTAATGGTTGGTCTGGTGATGCTAATCCGCTTGCTGATGCAGACGGTGATGGAATTTGGGAAGGAACGATTCCTTTAGATAATGGGACTTATGAATATAAATTTACCATTGACAACTGGACTTTTCAAGAAGAATTTGCAGGTGGCGAAGAATGTACTTTAACGACTGATGGTTTTACCAATAGATTAATTGAAGTAGGAGAAGATACAGGGGTTTGTTTTATTTGGAATACTTGTACTGCTTGTGGCGCAACGCCTCCTCCTGCTGGTACTTCTAATGTTGCTTTCTCTGTAGATATGAATAGTTTTGACAATGCATTTAATACTGTTTTTGTCAGCGGTAATTTTAATGGCTGGTCTGGCGATGCCAATCCACTTTCTGATGCAGACGGTGATGGAATTTGGGAAGGAACGATTCCTTTAGATAATGGGACTTATGAATATAAATTTACCATTGACAACTGGACTTTTCAAGAAGAATTTGCAGGTGGCGAAGAATGTACTTTAACGACTGATGGTTTTACCAATAGATTAATTGAAGTAGGAGAAGATACAGGGGTTTGTTTTATTTGGAATACTTGTACTGCTTGTGGAGCAACGCCTCCTCCTGCTGGCACCTCTAATGTCGCTTTTGCTGTGGATATGAATGGTTTTGAAAATGAATTTAATACTGTTTTTGTCAGTGGTAATTTTAATGGCTGGTCTGGCGATTCCAATCCACTTTCGGATGCAGACGGTGATGGCATTTGGGAAGGAACGATTCCTTTGGATAATGGGACTTATGAATATAAATTTACTATTGACAACTGGACTTTCCAAGAAGAATTTGCAGGTGGTGAAGAATGTACTTTAACGACTGATGGTTTTACCAATAGATTAATTGAAGTAGGAGAAGATACAGGGGTTTGTTTTATTTGGAATGATTGTATGCCCTGTGCAACTGCTACTGGTCCAGTTGATACATTCAATGTGACTTTTACAGTTGATATGAGTTTGGAGGTAGTAGAACCTGAAGGTATGTTCCTTGCGGGTACATTCAATGGGTGGACGGATTCCCCAATGACGGATAATGGAGATAATACTTGGTCTTATACAGGAAGTTTTGGCGAAGGAGATATGTTGGCTTATAAATTTAAAAATGGCCCAGGTGGCTGGGAAGCGAATGAAGTAAGAGAATGTACAGTAGAAGGAACATTGGGCGATAGAGGACATACCGTTGGTGGTGCAGATGAAGTTTTAGCGACTGTTTGTTTCAACTCTTGTTTTGGTTGTTTTACAGACGTAACTTTTGTGGTAGACCCATCTCAATTAGAGGCGATAGCTCCAGAAGGAATGTTCATAGCGGGTTCTTTCAATGAATGGACAGATATGGCGATGACTTTGGATGAAGCAACTGGCCTTTGGTCTGCGGCTGTCACACTTTCTCCTGATGAAGTAGTAGAATATAAATTCAAAAACGGTCCTGATGTTTGGGAAGATGGCATTACAGGAACTTGTACGAGTGATGGAGGGAACAGAGTTTTAACGGTTCCCGGTGCTGGAGGCGCTTTACCTGCGGTTTGCTTTAATTCTTGTGTAGGATGTAACCAAGCTACTCTAACTGTTACCGTTGATATGAACCAAGAAACCATAGCACCAGAAGGCATTTTTATAGCTGGTAGTTTTAATGGTTGGACAGATGGACCGATGACTGATAATGGAGATGGTACGTATACCGCATCCGTAGTAGTTGACAGAAATTCAACAGCAGAATATAAATTCAAAAACGGTCCTGATGGCTGGGAAATGGATTTTAATGGAGACTGTGGAATAGTCAACAGAATGGTAGCTATCGCAGATATGGATGTTACTGTACCAGAAGTTTGCTTTAATGAATGTACTTCTTGTACTCAACCAATGGTTACGTTCACAGTAGATATGTCAGAGGTAGAAGTTGCCGCAGAAGGTGTTTTCTTATCAGGTGAGTTCAACGAATTTGGCAATATGCCAATGACTGATAATGGTGATGGCACTTGGTCTGCAACTGTTCAGGTAGCACCAAGAAATGATTACGAATATAAGTTTAAGAACGGTGAAACTTTTGAAGATGTTCCTGGTGCTTGTGCATTTGGTTTCATAGGAAATAGATCAGTAGGAGTCAGTAATGTAGATGTTACTTTACCAACGGTTTGTTTCGCCTCTTGTGTGGGTTGTGGATTAGTAGCAACAACTTTTACTATAGATATGTCTCAAGAAAATGTCGATCCAGGAGGCGCACGGGTTGCTGGTACTTTTAGTGAATGGACAGATGTTTTATTGACAGACGTTGGAAACGGTATTTGGTCTGGAATAGTTGGCGTAATGCCAAATTCTACGATTGAATTTAAGTATAAAAATGGTCCTGATGTTTGGGAAGAAGGCATTGAGGGAGAATGTGTTAATGCAGAAACGGGCAACAGATTTTTAGAAATAGCAGAGATGGATGCAGCAGTCGCTCAAACTTGTTTTAACTCTTGTGAAATTTGTATGGAAGAGCCTGACCCAGAACCACTTGGTGAAACGACTTTGAATATCGAAAATTCTTGTTGGAATGATGATGGCACGTTGACCATTCGATTTGATTTACAATTTAACTGTGATAATGCAGTCGGTAGTTTAGTAGGAATGAGTGAAATTGGTTTCCACTCTGGAGCAAATAGCTGGTCTAGTGTAGTAGAATGGGATGCAGAAGGTGCAGCAACAGCAGTTAATAATGGTGAGGATGTATTTGAAGTAACAATTGACCCAGTTGCCTACTATGGTTTAGGGTCTATCGACGAGTTAGATAATATCATGTTGGTATTCAATCAAGGTCCACTTTTCCCAGATGACCCTTGGTCTTCTGAAGGTAAAACGGATGGTGCAGGAAGTCTAGATGCTAATTGTGCAGATATTATGATACTAGCTTCTGAATTGAGAAATTGTTCAGAGATTGGTGGAGGCGGAAGCGAAACAGCTACTTCTTCAGTTTTACTTGCTGCGGGTTCTTGTGTAACGGAAGACGGGAATGTAAATATTACCTTTGATTTAGCAGATAATTGTACAGAAGCAGTGGGAAGTTTAGTTGGATTAAGTGAGGTTGGTTTCCACTCTGGTGCGAATGACTGGTCGTCTGTAGTAGATTGGGATGCAGAAGGTGCGGTAACGGCTACTAATGATGGGAATGATGTATTTAGCGTTTCTATTGACCCTGCAAGTTATTACGGTATTGCATTAGCAGACTTAACAAATATCTTCTTTGTATTGAATCAAGGTCCTGCTTTCCCTGATGACCCATGGTCTTCTGAAGCAAAAGCTCAAGGCGATGGGCAATGTGTTGATTTTAATGTTACTATTTCTGAGATGCCAACCTGTGCGGCTGCTCCACCTGTAGAACCAATGGTACAAGATTTACCATTAACATTCGATTCTGATGCCATAGAATATCAAACATTCGGATTTGGCGCACCAGATGGCTCAAGTGCCATTCCTGTTTCGGTAATTGATAATCCAGATGCTTCTGGTGAAAATGCTTCTAGTCAGGTCTTGAGCATAGAAAAAGTTGTAGGCGCTCAGGTTTGGGCAGGTGTAGCAATGCCACTTGCATCCGTTATCGACTTTTCTGGTAGCCCTATGCTTTTTGCTACCGTATGGTCTCCAAGAGCAGGTGTTCCATTTTTATTAAAAGTTGAAGACACCAACTCTGCTCCAGATGCGAATGGAAATCCATCTGTCATAGCGGAAGTAATAGGCACAACAACGACTGCTAACGCATGGGAAGTATTGGCCTTCGATATGTCCACACACTCAGGTTTTGCTATAGAAAATAGGTATAATCAAGTAGTCTTTTTCCCTGATTTTGGAACAGAAGGAATGGGAGAAACATTCTTTGTGGATAATATTGGGCAATCTGAAATGAGTACTTCAACTATAGATTTAGTACAAGAAAATCAATTTACGATCGCACCAAATCCATTTAATAGCGAAACATTAGTTTCTTGGCAGAATGCAGCTAATACTACTTTCCAAGTAAGTTTATTAAATGTTACTGGTCAAGTAGTTAGAACTTACCAAAACGTACAAGGTGAATCTTTAAGAATTGCTAAAGACGAATTAGTAGGTGGCATGTATTTCTTAAACTTCAGAGATGAAGCTGGAAATATGGGTACAATGAAATTATTGATAGAATAAGATAGAATTAGCGGTTATTGAAAGTCATTGAAGCTTATTATCGGTTGATAGTGAGCTTTGATGACTTTCTGTAACTCATTGAAATAGTTTTCAATATTCAGATATTTTTTGAACCACAAAAGGCAAACACAATAGTTAATCACAAAAGATTTGTTTTTTCTTTTGTAAACTTTAAGTCCTTTGTGGTTCAAAATTTTAAAAATACCCACACACCTTTTGAAACCTAAAGAAAAATAGGTCTAAGACCTTCCATTCAACTAATTCAAGAATATTGTATGAAACTAATTTACAAATTACTAATCTTAGCAGTTGTCGGATTGTTGCTACCGAGTTGGCTAACTGCTCAAAGAACAGTTTCTGGAACGATTACAGATGCGGAATCAGGAGAACCATTAATTGGGGCTAGCGTCATTGTAACAGGAACTGCAAAGGGTACTATTTCGGACCTTGATGGAAAATATAATATAGAGGTCTCCGAAGAAAATAGTACCATCACCTTTTCCTATACAGGATACGCTCCAATAGAACAAGCTATAGGAAATGCCTCCATACTAGACATACAACTAAATCCGGGAGAAGTGCTGGATGAAGTTGTCGTCATAGGATATGGAACAATCAAAAAAGAAGATGCTACGGGTTCTGTGCAATCCGTTACTTCTGAAAAATTTAATAAGGGGGCTATTACAAGCCCACAAGAATTGTTAGCAGGTAAAGTTGCCGGTGTTTCCATCTCTACAAATAGTGGCGCACCGGGAGATGGGGCAAAAATTAGAATTAGAGGAGAGTCTTCTTTAAGTGCTAATAATGACCCTTTAATCGTGATTGATGGTGTTCCATTGGCAGGTGGGGATGTTGCTGGTGGTAGAAATGCCTTGAATCTCATCAATCCCAATGATATCGAATCCTTCACCGTTCTAAAAGATGCTTCTGCATCCGCTATTTATGGTAATCGTGCTTCGGGAGGTGTTATAATCATTACCACTAAAAAAGGAGCGGTTGGTAATAAATTGAAAATTGGTTATGCTGGAAATGTATCTATTGGGGTAATTGATGAAAAAGTATCCACCCTAAGTGCTAGAGAATTTAGTAGCCTTATTCGAGAAAGATTTGACCCAACTCATCCTGCTGTTTTAGCCCTCGGTACAGAAGAAACCGATTGGCAAGATGAAATATATCAAACGGCAATTGGACATGACCACAACCTCAATCTCTCAGGGGCAGCAGGCGCCTTTCCTTATCGAGTTTCTTTGGGATTTACCGAAAGAAATGGGTTATTAAAAACAGATAATTTTCAACGGTTTACAGGAAGTGTTAACTTAAATCCTAGCTTTTTAGACAATCGTCTACAATTCAATATAGGCGCGAAAGCGGTGCAGATTGATAATCATTTTGCAGATAGAGGGGCTATTGGCAATGCTTTAACTTTTGACCCAACCAAACCAGTGCTAGACTCAGAAAGTCCCTTTGGTGGTTTTTATACTTGGACACAAGCAGATGGCAATCCTAATGTTTTAGCAACTACCAATCCACTCGCCTTATTGGAATTAAAAGATGATGATTCTGAAGTGAGTCGATTTATTGGAAATTTCCAAGTAGATTATCGTTTTTCTTTCTTACCAGCTTTAAGAGCTAATTTAAATTTAGCCTATGATAGGTCCGATTCAAAAGGAACTATTTTCATTCCTGAAAACGCAGCTTTCCGTTTTTTTGACGGTGGAGAGGATAAAAACTATACGCAAGAAAAAGAAAACACTTTAGCGGAATTTTATTTAAACTATAAAAAAGATTTTGGAAAGAATAGCTTAGATGTATTGGGAGGCTATTCTTGGCAAAAATTCTTTATAGACGATTTCTCTGAATCTACAAATGTGGCAGGTACTGAAATTCTAGAAGCCGCAAATTCTGACCCAAGAGAATTATTCTTAGTCTCCATGTTTGGTCGGATAAATTATGCCTATAACGACCGATATTTATTAACGCTTTCTTTGAGACGAGATGGTACTTCTCGATTTAGCCCAGAAAATCGTTGGGGTTTATTCCCTGCGGCAGCACTTGCGGTTAAAGTTATTAATGATGCATCCGCTACTGGCTTATCTAAATTAAAACTTCGGTTGGGATATGGTGTTACAGGTCAAGAAAATATTGGAAATAACAGTAGTGATTATTATGCTTATTTACCACAATATCAAGGTGGTTTTGATAATGCGCAGTATCAATTTGGAGATAATTTTGTCAATACTTTGCGCCCAAATGGCTATGATGCCAATATTAAATGGGAGGAAACTGCCACTATTAATGCTGCTGTAGATTTTGGTGTTTTAAAAGACCGATTAATAGGTACCCTAGAAGTTTATCGAAGAAATACGAAAGATTTATTAAATTTTGTTCCTGTTCCAGCAGGCACCAATTTAACGAACTTCCTTACCACAAATGTTGGAGACTTAGAAAATAATGGGGTAGAACTTTCTTTAAGTGGTAGCCCTATTCAAACAAATGATATGAGTTTGGATTTAGGGTTTAATGTAGCTTATAACGAAAATGAAATCACCCGATTGACAGCATCTGATGACCCAACTTATCAAGGGGTAATTACTGGTGGTATTTCTGGTGGTGTAGGTAGTAATATTCAAATTCACAGTGTGGGCTTTCCAGCCAATTCTTTTTTTGTCTTTGAACAAGTGTATGATGGGTCAGGCGTACCGATTGAGGGCCTTTATGCAGATAGAAATGGAGACGGGGTTATCAACGGTAGCGACCAATATCGATTTGAAAAACCCAATGCTGATTTTACCCTAGGCTTTTCTGCTCGATTTAATTACAAAAATTTTGATGTTTCTTTTGCCGGTCGGTCTAATATTGGCAATTATGTTTATAATAATGTTTGGTCAGACCAAGCTTTTTATAATAGATTATTCAATTCAACAGGTGTTATTAGTAATGCGAATTCAGAAATTGGCAGAATTGACTTTAATACCCCACAATATTTTAGTGATTTCTTTGTCAGAAATGCTTCTTTTTTAAGAGTAGACCATTTAACTTTTGGCTATAATTTTAACGAAGTTTTAGGTGATTTTCTGCGGTTAAGCCTAACCATTCAAAACCCAATCGTTTTGAGTAATTATGAAGGTATCGACCCAGAAACAGAAAACGGAATTGATAATAATATTTATCCAAGACCTCGAACCTTTGTTTTTGGCGTAAATGTAGATTTTTAAACTAGATATATACAGATTGAAAAATTAAATAATATCAATTTTTTAGCTGATTAAAAATATCATCTTATGAATTTAATAAAAAAATTAAGCTTCATAGTCATTTTAATATTAGTAACCCAAACCGCCTGCGTCAACGATTTGAACACGATTCCGATTGATGAAGAATTTGTCACATCGGCACAAGTGTTTGAGGACCCTAATGCCTATAGAGCGGTATTGGCAAAATTATATGCAGGTCTCGCTGTGTCGGGACAAGAAGGTCCAGCGGGACAACCAGATATTGCAGGAATCGACGAAGGATTTGGTCAATATTTAAGAGGCTATTGGTACCATCAAGAACTACCAACAGATGAAGCAGTGATTGGGTGGAATGACCAAACGATTAAAGATTTCCATGAGCAAGATTGGGATGCTCAAGATGTATTTATCAATGCTTTTTATAGTCGAATATTTTATCAAATTTCTTTGGCTAATGAATTTTTAAGAGAAACGACGGACGAAAGACTAGATGGAAGAAATGTAGATAGTGGTTTGCGAACAGACATCCAAGCATTCCGTGCAGAGGCAAGATTTTTAAGGGCTTTAAGTTATTGGCACGCCTTAGATTTATTTAGAAACGTACCGTTTGTAACAGAGGAAGACCAAGTAGGGGCATTTTTCCCAACTCAAAATAATGCACAACAAACATTCGATTATATCGAATCTGAGTTAAAAGCTATTGAAGGGGAGCTATTAGCACCCCAAACCAACGAATATGGAAGAGCAGACCAAGCAGCAGCATGGTCACTTCTAGCAAAACTCTATTTGAATGCAGAAGTATATATCGGCGAATCAAAATACTCCGAATGTTTAGAATATTGTAATAAAATCATCAATGCCAGTTATAGCCTTGACCCAGAATATCACAACTTGTTTTTAGCAGATAATAGCATTACCACTAATGAAATTATCTTTCCAGTTACTTTTGACGGTTCTAGTACTAGAACATGGGGAGGCATGACTTTTATTATTCACGCTGGTGTAGGTGGAGATATGATACCTGGAGATTTTGGTATAGACAGTGGTTGGGGTGGTACAAGAACAACTAAAAGTTTGGTAAATATGTTTGCTACCGAAGAAGCCACTACGGTTGATGTAGTTGCTGCTAACTTCATCGAACCCAATTATCCCATTATCTATGTACCGGGAGAATATCAAAACTGGGACCCTACGAATACAGAAACGGTGCTTTGGTCAAGAGCAAGCGACCAACAGTTTGAGGGCTTTTTTAATTTTAGAAACGCAACTGAAATACAATTTACGCCTCAACCTAATTTTAATTCTGTCTTTGGGGATAATGAAGGGGATGGAAGCCTTGAACCGAATGGCGCTAATATTGTAATTCCAGAAAGAGGCTTTTATAAAATAGCCCTCAATGCAAATAATTTAACTTATAGTGTTGCCCCCGTTTCTTTTGGAATCATCGGTAATGCGATTAATTCAGACACCACTGATTTAACCTATAATGCTGCAGAAGAGTTTTGGGAATACACGGGTAATTTGAATGCAGGTTCCTTTGAATTTGCAACGAAAGGCGGCGGTCCAGTTTTTGGAGATTCAGGTAATGCCATATTAGAAGAAAATGGCAGTGCTATCTCTATTCCAGAAGCAGGAAATTATACGGTAAGATTATATGTTAACCGACCGGATATGACTTTTTCTGTCGCAAGACCAAGTGCAGATAGTAGAGCAATCTTCTTTACAGAAGGACAGTCCTTAGATATTCTTGATATTTCACAATTTCAAGAAGGGTATGCAGTCGTCAAATTCCAAAATAAAACCTCTAATGGGGACGATGGGTCGGATTTAACTTTTCCTGATACGGATTTCCCTATGTTCCGATTAGCAGACATTTATTTGATGTATGCCGAGGCCGTTTTAAGAGGTGGTAGTGGTGGAGATAGAGGAACGGCTTTAGATTTGGTTAATCAAATTAGGACTAGAGCCTTTAGAGACCCATCTGGCGGAATAGCAGATGGAGCATTAACCCTTGATTTTCTTTTAGATGAAAGAGCAAGAGAATTATATTGGGAATGTCACCGAAGAACAGATTTAGTACGTTTTGGGCAATTTAGTGACGGTAGCTATATGTGGCCTTGGAAAGGTGGTGAACCTGATGGCATACCAGTAGACAGTAAATTTGACCGCTACCCTATTCCATCATCGGATATTGGAGCAAATCCAAATTTAGTTCAGAATCCTGGGTACTAGGTGAATTTTGAATTATGAATTTTTGAATTATAAAACATCAACCATGTTTAAAAAATATATCCCATTACTTTTTCTTGTCGGATTATTCTATACGTCTTGTACGGATTCGACTTCTTTAGATAATATCAATTCCGTAGTAACTCTAGGTGCTGCGCCTGCAATTACTGGTCCTTCTTCAAATACAACTTTCGTTTTTACCGAAGAAGACGAGAACCTCACTTTACCAGCTTTAACGTGGACAGCCGCAGATTTTGGTTTTTCTGCCGCTGTCACCTATGAAGCGCAAATTGATTTGGTTGGCAATGATTTTTCTAGTCCAATTACACTTGGGCAAATCAACGGATTAGCAATGAATAACCTTACAGTTGGTGGACTGAATAGCTTATTATTTGCGCAAGGATTACCTGAATTGGAAGCATTGGATATGGAAGTTAGAGTAATAGCAACGGTCAGTGACGAAGTAGACCCCTTAATTTCAGAACCACTCCCACTAACCTTAACACTGTATGAAGTTATTATTATATTTCCTCAATTACATTTACCAGGAGATTATCAAGAATGGGACCCTTCCACTCAAATTAATGTCATTTTCTCTGTAAATAGTAATAAGCAATACGAAGGATTTAATTATTTCGGTTTGGATAATGCAGTATTCAAATTTACGGATGGGCCAAGTTGGGATATCAATTGGGGAGATGAAGAACCTGATGGTAATCTGGATGCTGCTGGTATTGGAAATGACATTCCAATTGGTGGTGCAGCAGGTGTTTATTTTATCAAATGCAATATCAATGCATTAAATTATACGATTGAGCCTGCTTTTATGGGGGTAGCGGGAAGTGCTGCGGGTGGCAATGATGATATTGATTTAATGTATGATGAAGAAAATAATTTGTTGACCGTTACTACTGATTTATCAACTGGTGATATTGTGTTCAGAGGTAATGATGATAATGCTTTCATTTTAGGGGATAATGATGGGAATGGTCGCTTACAATTTGATGGCGCTAATATTCCAATTGCGGAAGCGGGGAATTATACCATTAATTTGGAAATTCTAAATGAAGCAGAGTATAAATATGAGTTGATTAAGAATTGATTAATTTGTAGCTCGAACATTCTTGTTTGAGCAAAATACTAGTTGCTTACTCGAACAAGAATGTTCGAGCTACTTTTCATTCTAAATTAAATGTGAAGGGCCAAAAATTTCTAACTAGCATAAAAAAATCCGTTAGGCTAATTGTCCTAACGGATTTTCTTGTTTTTAAATTACATTAAATTGGCTTAACAAGCCTTTTCTTTTTTGAGTTTTTGAGACAATAAAACCACATGAAAACCAGCAGCCGTAATTAATATATTGGATATGATAATATTCTCTGTCACATAACTACAACCGAGAATTACCCCCGCCCATAATAAGGCACTGAGTATTTGGACATTAGATAAAATTTTAAACATACTTCATAATTTTTTTGGGTTTATAGAATAATTATTTTGTGGCAGATATTAAGGCTAGTAACGGTGTAGTCCATGTGATTGATGCGGTACTAGTTCCTACTCCAGCAGCCCCACCTGTTCCAGAAACCGTAGCAGATATTATTTCAGGTAGTGAGGTTCATACTACACTGGCAAGTTTAGTAGGCGCAGCCCAATTAGCCGATGATTTAAGTAGTGATGGCCCCTTTACTGTTTTTGCACCAACAGATGCGGCTTTTGCTGCACTTCCAACAGAAATGGTAACTGAATGGTAATGGTGTATTTATAAATGATGCTCAAGTAACCGTAGCAGACATTCATACAGACAATGGTGTGGTACACGTTATTGACACTGTATTAGTACCTTAATTTCAAGTTAACTTAATGTACTTATAAAATGGGTAATCGCTGAGAAGTGGTTATCCATTTTTTTATTTATTGTTTTATCAAATATTTAAAAGCTTTAAACTTCTTTTCTACTACCGAACAACCTATCTTTACCAACTTTATTTAAAAATAAGTACTAAGACTAAATTATATAAGGTTTGAAGAGTTGAAAATGTACTAATAATCAGCTACTTACCATAATTAAAACTTAATATAAATGTGTCCAAGTACTTATCAGTAATAAAGCTATAGAAATTTCAAAGCAAAAATTTAAAGACCGATAATAACAATCCATAAAATGAATAAAAAATCATTAAAAGAAGAAGCATTAGCCTACCATTTTGACGGTAGACCTGGAAAGATTGAAGTAATTCCCACTAAAGCAACCGCAAATCAAAGAGATTTATCTTTGGCTTATTCTCCAGGAGTGGCAGACCCGTGTTTAGCCATACATGATGATGTTAATGATGTTTATAAATATACTGCCAAGGGAAATTTAGTGGCGGTCATTAGTAATGGAACAGCCGTTTTAGGATTGGGAGATATAGGTCCAGAGGCAAGTAAACCAGTGATGGAAGGTAAAGGTTTATTGTTTAAAATATATGCAGATATTGACTGTTTTGATTTAGAATTAGATACCAAAGATATTGATGAATTTATTAGAACAGTAAAAATATTAGAACCTACTTTCGGTGGAGTCAACTTAGAAGATATCTCAGCACCTGCTTGTTTTGAAATTGAGGAACGACTGAAAAAAGAGTTGAATATTCCTGTCATGCACGATGACCAGCATGGCACAGCGATTATCAGTGGTGCTGCCCTATTAAATGCTTTAGAAATAGTAGGCAAAGACATCTCCAAGGTAAAAATTGTCGTCAATGGAGCAGGTGCTTCCGCTATTTCTTGTACAAGGATTTATGTATCGCTTGGCGCTAAAAAAGAAAATATTTTCATGTATGATAGTAAAGGCTTAATTCATCGAGATAGAGATAATTTGAATGGTAAAAAACCAGAATTCATCAATAACACCGTACCAATGGATACCTCTTTGATGGATATTCTAAACGGTGCAGATGTATTTATTGGTTTATCTAGAGGAAATGTATTAAGTGCAGACATGATAAAAGGCATGGCAAAAGAACCTATCATTTTTGCTATGGCCAATCCTACGCCAGAAATAAGTTATGAGTTGGCTAAATCCACCCGACCAGATTGTATTATGGCAACAGGTCGTTCTGATTATCCTAATCAAGTTAATAATGTATTAGGCTTTCCTTTCATTTTTAGGGGCGCTTTGGATGTCAGAGCATCTGAAATTAATGAGGCTATGAAGATTGGAGCTGTTTACGCTTTGGCAGAATTAGCAAAAAAGCAAGTTCCTGATATTGTGAATATGGCTTACAATACCACAAATTTGAAATTTGGAAAAGATTATATCATTCCTAAACCAGTGGACCCAAGATTAATAACAACCGTTGCACCAGCAGTTGCAAAAGCAGCTATGGATACAGGTATTGCAAAGCACCCAATTAAAGACTGGGAAGCCTACAAAACGGAATTGGCAAAACGATTAGGGAATGATAATACGCTATCAAAAATTATAGAAACTAAAGCAAAGCAAGATATCAAACGAGTGGTATTTACGGAAGGGGATGAATTAGCGGTTTTAAAAGCTGCTCAAATTGTCTTAGAAGAAAAAATAGCCTTGCCAATTTTATTAGGCAAGAAAGACAAAATTGCTACTATACTAAAGGAACATGATATTTCTTTACCCAATGTGCCAATAATCAACCCTAAATACCCTGTCGATAAAAAAGAACAAAAATTATTAGAAACCTACGCCACTCATCTTTATAAAAAACGTAAACGAAAAGGTTTTACCTTCACGGAAGCAGAAGATTTAATCTTATCTAGAAGATATTATGGACCTATGATGGTGGAATTGGGAGATGCAGATGCAATGATTGGTGGTTTGTCCAAACGCTACCCTTTCATGGTCAAACCAGCTTTACAAGTAGTTGGGAGTAAACCAGAGGTAAGCAAAGTAGCCAGTATGCACATCTTGACGACCAAGGAAGGACCTTTATTCTTAGCGGACACAACGGTCAATCATCATTTGACTGCAGCTGATGTTGCTAGTGTGGCTGAGTTAGTTGCTGAAAAAGTAAAAGCATTCAATATAGAACCTAAAATCGCATTTGTTACCTATTCTAATTTTGGCTCTGTCCCAAATGGGGAATCCGCCAAATTAATGCGAAAAGCCAACCAAATTTTGCAAGAAAAGCACCCTGATTGGATTGTCGATGGAGAAATGCAAGCGCACTTAGCATTGAATAAGAAAGATTTAGAAAAGCTATATCCATTCTCAAAATTAGCTGGACATAAAGCCAACGTCTTAATTTTCCCTAATTTATCTTCTGCTAATATCGCCTACAACCTATTAAATACTGCTGCAAAAATGGATGTCATAGGACCAGTATTTTTAGGGCTAAATAAACCTGTTCACATTTTGCAAATGAGAGCAACGGTGCGGCAAATTGTAGATATGGTGGGGATTGCAGCCATTGATGCACAAGAGTAATCCAATAGGCAGTTAGATGTGGACTGCCTACTGCCTACTCAGGCTGACCGTAAACCCAAAAAACTTCAAAGTCAATTTTATATATGATTGATTTTGCGGAACTTAGATATGCCAAATCTCAAAGA